>JBFFQZ010000092.1:0-9499 GCA_041573235.1 Sulfitobacter sp.
ATGGCGCTCTATCTGGCCCGGCGCGGCCACGATGTCGCGGTGCATTATGCCAGTTCGGAACGGGACGCGCTGGCGGTGGTGGCTGAAATCTCGGCCATGGGACGAAGGGCTGTGGCCGTGCAGGCGGATCTGCTGGATCTGGACGCGATGGAGGCGCTGATGCCCCGCGCGGCTGAGGCGCTCGAAGGCCCGATCTCGTGCCTTGTGAACAACGCGTCGATCTTTGAATACGACACGATCCAGAGCGCCACCCGCGACAGTTGGGACCGGCACATCAATTCAAACCTGCGCGCGCCCTTCGTACTGACCCAGGCCATGGCCCTGCAGGGTCTGGAAGTCACTCGTGACGCGCAGGGCGAGCCGGTCGCGGCCGGGCTGGTCGTCAACATGCTGGACCAGCGAGTGCGCAAGCTCACACCCGAGTTCATGACCTACACGCTGGCAAAGATGGGCCTGTGGGCGCTTACGCAGACCACTGCACAGGCGCTGGCACCTGTCATCCGCGTCAATGCGATAGGCCCGGGCCCGACCTTGCAGGGAAGCCGCCAGTCACAGGCGCATTTCGACGCGCAACGCGCGTCCACCGTGATGGGCCGGGGGGCCAACCCGGACGACATCACGGGTGCTTTGGGCTATTTCCTGGATGCCCCCGGTGTGACGGGACAATTGCTTTGTGTGGATGGCGGACAGCACCTTGGCTGGCAGACGCCCGACGTTATCGGCGTGGAGTAACGGACTGGTCCTGCGAAGTTTTACACTGGAATAACCTGTGATTGAAAATTTTGGACCGGGTTTCTGCCTAAGAAGAGAAATTGCAATTCACAACAAAAATACCCATATATAACAACATCTTAAATATTTGCTCAAATTTTATGCAAATGTGGGAAGGGATTAAAAAAAAAGGAAAAAAACAAAACATCCGAAAGTTACACGCAGAGTTATCCACAGCATCCGTGGACATGTTTTCCATTGAAGCTGTTGCGCAAACGTGAAGAGAAACAGAGAATCATAACGTCATGGCAGATGTGCATGAAATCCAACCAACCGGCCACGAAGTCATCCAGCGATATCTGAAGACGCTTGATGGCTCGCCCGGCGTGTACCGGATGCTCGATAGTGAAAGCAGGGTGCTTTATGTGGGCAAGGCGCGCAACCTGCGCGCGCGTGTCAGCAGCTATGCACGACCCACCGGCCACTCTGCGCGCATCTCGCGGATGATCGCCAATACCGCCTCGATGATGTTCCTGACCACCCGGACGGAAACCGAGGCGCTGCTGCTTGAACAGAACCTGATCAAACAGCTCAAGCCCAAGTTCAACGTGCTGCTGCGCGACGACAAGAGTTTTCCCAATATCCTCGTGACGGCCGATCATGCCTTTCCGCAAATCAAGAAGCACCGCGGCGCGAAAAAGGAAAAGGGTGCCTATTACGGCCCGTTCGCCAGCGCCGGTGCGGTGAACCGCACGCTCAACCAGCTTCAGCGCGTGTTCCTGCTGCGCGACTGCTCGAACAGTCAGTTCGAGAGCCGGACGCGGCCCTGCCTGCAATACCAGATCAAACGGTGCTCAGCGCCCTGCGTGGGAAAGATCAGCGCCGAAAGCTATGCGCAGACCGTGCGCGACGCGCAGAAGTTCCTGCAGGGCAAGACGACCGACATCCAGGCGCGGCTTGCCTCCGAGATGGCGCAGGCCTCCGAGGCGATGGAGTTCGAGCGCGCCGCCGCCCTGCGCGACCGGATCAAGGCGCTGACCCAGGTGCAGACCGCGCAGGGCATAAACCCAAAAGGCGTCAGCGAGGCCGACATCATCGCGCTGCATCTGCAGGACGGGCAGGCCTGCGTGCAGGTGTTCTTCATCCGCTCGGGCCAGAACTGGGGCAATCACGACTATTACCCGCGCGTGGGCGATGACGTGGATGCCGCCGAAGTGCTGGAGGCGTTCATCGGTCAGTTCTATGACACCCGCGAGCCGCCCCGCCAGCTGATCCTGAGCAATGAAATCGAGAACCCGGACCTGATGGCCGAGGCGCTGGCGTCAAAGATCAACCGCAAGGTCGAACTGCTGGTGCCCCAACGGGGCGAAAAAGCCGAACTTGTCGATGGCGCGCTGCGCAACGCGCGCGAAAGCCTCGCGCGCAAGATGGCCGAAAGCGCGACGCAGGCCAAGCTGCTCAAGGGGGTTGCCGAGGCCTTTGATCTGGAAAAGGTGCCAGAGCGCATCGAGGTCTATGACAACTCGCACATACAGGGTGCCTTTGCGGTGGGGGCAATGGTCGTGGCGGGCGCGGAGGGCATGCTCAAGAACCAGTACCGCAAGTTCAACATTCGCGGTGATGACCTGACCCCCGGCGACGATTTCGGCATGATGAAAGAGGTGCTGACGCGCCGCTTCAAACGTCTGATCAAGGAGGACCCGGATCGCACGCTGGGCTTGTGGCCGGACCTGCTGCTGATCGACGGCGGCGCGGGGCAGGTCAGCGCGGTACGCCAGATCATGGAAATCTACGGGGTGCAGGACATTCCCATGGTCGGGGTCGCCAAAGGCGTGGACCGCGACGCGGGCAAGGAAGAATTCCACCGCACCGGTCGCCCGGTCAAAGCACTGCGGCACAATGATCCGGTGCTGTATTTCATCCAGCGCATGCGTGACGAGGCCCACCGCTTTGCCATTGGCACGCACCGGGCCAAGCGGGCCAAGGCCGTGGGCGCGACGCCGCTCGACGAAGTGCCTGGCGTCGGCGCCGCGCGCAAGCGGGCGCTCCTAGCGCATTTCGGCTCGGCCAAGGCCGTGGGGCGCGCCAATCTGAGCGATCTCAAGGCGGTGGAGGGGGTGTCGGACGCATTGGCCGACACGATCTATGCCTATTTCCACGAACGGGGCTGACAGTGGCCGGATGTCGGTACACCCCATGAGACAGCCTTGGGCGGCTCCCGAAAACAGGGTCTTGCACGATGCTTTTCCGGTTGTGTCGTCATCGTGTTCGATGGCGCTTTTACGTCGCCTGCGCGCGGTGTAGGGTGCGGCCATGAAATGGAACCTTCCCAATATCCTGACCGTCCTTCGGTTGCTCGCGGCCCCTGCAGTCGCTGTGATGTTCTTGTATTTTACGCGCCCCTATGCCGATTGGTTTGCGTTGCTTTTGTTCGTGTCGGCGGCGGTCACCGATTGGTTTGACGGCTATCTCGCGCGGGCCTGGAAGCAGGAGACGAAGCTGGGTGCGATGCTCGATCCGATTGCCGACAAGGCGATGGTGGTGATCGCGCTGATGGTGATCGTCGGATTTTCCAGCTGGTCGCCCTGGCTGGTGCTGCCCGCGACCGTGATCCTGTTCCGCGAGGTTTTCGTGTCGGGATTGCGCGAGTATCTGGGCGACACGGCGGGAACGCTGAAGGTCACCCGGCTGGCAAAGTGGAAAACCACGTTCCAGATGACGGCGATCGCGGTATTGTTCAGCCAGGGTGTGTTCGAACATTACCTTGGCATGAGCGTCTATGGGATGGACGAGGCGCTGGTGCAGGCGATCCTGAACGGTAACGAAGAAGACACGCTGGGCCTCGCCTGGAAGCTCTTTGCGATGAAATGGTCGGGCCTTGCGGGGCTATGGCTCTTGTGGGTCGCGGCGGCGCTGACGGCCGTCACGGGGTGGGATTACCTGGTCAAGGCATTGCCTTATCTGAAAGAGGATCGCTGATGGATGTGTTGTATTTTGCCTGGGTGCGCGAGCGTATCGGGATCCCGCGCGAAAAGGTCGAAACGCAGGCGGCGACGGTGTCGGAACTGGTTGCCGAGCTGAGCGCGCGCGAGGAACGCTATGCGATGGCGTTCGAGGATGTAACCGCCCTGCGCGTGGCGCTGGATCAGGAGCTGTCGGATTTCGACGCGTCGCTGAGCGGAGTGCGGGAGGTCGCGTTCTTTCCGCCCATGACAGGGGGATAGAATGCAGGTTTCGGTTCAGCAGGAAGCCTTTGATCTGGGCGCACAAAGTGCTGCCTTTGCCAAAGGCCATACTCAAATGGGGGCGATCGTGACCTTCACCGGCATCGTGCGGGACCTGCCCGGCGATCCGATGGAGGCGATGGAGATCGAGCATTATCCGGGCATGACGCAAAAGGCGCTCGAAGCCATTGCGACAGAGGCCGAGGCGCGGTTTTCCCTCGGGGATGTTCTGGTCATTCACCGCTACGGGCGACTGGTGCCCGGAGAGATGATCATGATGGTCGCGACAGCCGCACGCCACCGCAAGGACGCCTTCGAGGCGGCGGAGTTCCTGATGGACTATCTCAAATCGCGCGCCCCGTTCTGGAAGCGCGAGATCACGGCGGACGGAGCCGAATGGGTCGCGTCCAGGCAAGAAGACGAGGCGGCGTTGGATCGCTGGTAAAGCAGGCACGCCCCGCATGCTCGATCCGACCCGCGAAGTTGATTCAAATCAAGGTGATGAACCCACGCTGCCATTACGCTTCTGGAACCAATTCCGAGGAGGGCAGACCATGATCACATCCATCGTTGCAGGCTTTGACGGATCCGACGCATCGGATCGCGCAATCCGGTTCGCGTGTGCAATAGCGAAAAAATTCGATGCCGGTTTGCAGATCTCGCACACCCCCAGGGATGAAACGGTCCAATTCGCGGCAGAGGCGATATCGGGCTTTTATGTAGGGACCACTGAGGTTCAGAAAGACGCGCTGCGCAAGGCAGCCGAAGAAATGGGCCAGCGGGCTCAGGCGATCGCGGCCGAAGAGGGCGTGACGGCGGTGGTCCATATCGGGCACAGCGATCCGGCGCAGGATGTGCTGCACGTCGCCGATGGCGCAAAGGCCGACCTGATCGTCACCGGACGGCGCGGATTGGGGGATCTGGGCGGGTTGGTTCTGGGTAGCACCTCGCATCAGATCAGCAAACGCGCGACCTGTGCCTGCGCGACTGTTCCCTGAGCGCCGCTGAAACGCATCCTTGGCATCAGGGTCAGCCGGTTTCGCGGTGCACTGTTTCCATACCTTTTCCAATAATTCAGGATAGGGCCGATACTCTCCGCAAGCGGGGGTAATTCCGCGATTTTTCGACCCGATATCGCGTAAAACTTGACCCGAAACAGGTCAGGCTCCTACGCTGATGGCAAGCCGACAGGTGGGGGCACTATTGGAGAAACAAGATGCCATTGGATAACAGCGGAAATTTCCTCGACTATGTACAAGCCTCGAGCCGCGGGGCATCGTCACTTTTTGCATCCGACAACGCGAACATGCCCTCCGGCTTTGAAAGCGGCGACCTGACATTTATCGACGAAGGTAGCTCGGCCAAAGGTGACAAGGCGCAGCGCGGACCGGGCGGGCCCGTAGTCGGTGAAACCGAGGCGGTTACGGATGTATATATCACCGGCGATGCTACTCTCTACACTGAGCAATATAACATCGAAATCCAGTTTGTCGGCGAATGGTCTGACGCCCTGAAGGCCGTTTTCATCGCGTCTGCGGATTTTCTGGCGTCGCTTATCGCCGAAGACATTCCGGAGGCCGTGGACCGCAACGGCAACCTGTACGATGATCTTGTCATCACCGCCGATCTTGATGCGATCGACGGTGTGGGCGGCATTCTGGGGCAGGCTGGTCCAACCGGCGTACGCACGGACAGCGGGCTGACAGCTGCGGGTCAGATGATCTTCGACGAAGCGGACGCACAGTCCTATTACGATGCGGGCCTGTTTGACGACATCGTCCTGCATGAGATGATGCACGTCATGGGGTTCGGCACTCTTTGGGACCGCAACGGCCTTGTCTCGACCGAGATTGACGACGGCGGGACCAAGAAGCCGACGGATGACATCCTGACAAGCGAATACACAGGTGCGGCGGCGAATCTGGCATTTCCGGAAGACACCTTCATACTGGTCGAAACCGATGGGGGCGCCGGAACGGCTGGCGGCCATTGGGACGAGGAAACCTATTTCGACGAACTCATGACTGGATATATCGGCTACCTGGATTCAACCGGAACCTATGACGACACGAATTACCTGTCCGACTGGTCTGTCGCGTCGCTTGCCGATCTGGGCTATGTGCTGGTCGGTACTGCATCCGGCATCCCGGATGACGTGGTGCTGGTCTAAAAGGCAAAAGGATTCATCCCACGGCTGCCGAATCCTATCGGATGGCCGTGGCAGTACCCTGTGGTGTCGTGATCCGGATAACGGGGCCCAAGGTTTGCCGGGGCGCAAAGCGCGCGGCGGCTCAGGCCTGTTGCTGACGTTCGATGTAACTGCGCATCTCTTCGGCCTCGTGGCGGGCGTCGCGCAGTCCGTCCATCGCCGCACGCAGCTCCGCCTCGGTCTGGGCAAGCTGGTTGGTCAATTCCGCCTCGCGCTGCTGCAGATAGGTGATGGCCTGATCGCGGGTTTCTTCCGCCTCGTGCAATTCCTGGCTCATCCGGTCAAGCTGGGCAACGTCATCCGCCGCGACGCGGGTAAAGCGGTGCAGCAGCCAATTGGCAAACCAACCCATGCAGAACGCTACAAAAAGAATGATCGCGGTCGCGAGGACAAATTCAAAACGGCTCATTCTGTCGGGCTTTCTTCGGAGGTCTCTTCGGAGGATGTATCGCCTGTTTCGGCGGCGTTTTCCAGTGTCGTCTGCCCCGGTGCCTCGACGGTATCGGGGCGAATGAGGCGGAATTCGATGCGGCGGTTGGCCTCTCGGCCCTCTTCTGTCTTGTTGTCGGCAACCGGGTTCTCTTCACCATAGCCCACGGCGCGGAAGGCACCGGTCACGACACGCCGCGCGCGCAGTTCATTTAGCACTGATTCGGCGCGGCTCTGGCTGAGGGCGAGGTTCATTTCCTCGCGGCCCTGACTGTCGGTATAGCCCTGAACCTCCAGGCGCAAATCGCCGCAGTTTTTGATGACGGCCGCGATATCGTCCATCGTTCCCAGCGCCGAGGCATCGATCGTGGCCGAGCCGGGTTCGAAATTGATCTTGCCCGCCGCGACGATGGCGCCGATTTCGGCTTCGCATTCGTCGGGTGTGGGCAGCCCCAGGATCGGATCGAGTTCTTCAAGATAGGTCACGTCGACATCAAACGCCGCCCCTTCGGCCAGCTTCCCCGCGAGCAGCGCGGTAATTTCGGTCGAGGCGTTCGGGTTGCCGGTGTTCCCGCTCAGCCGCAGGCTGTCGGTCGAGACCGTAAGCGCGCCGTTGGACAGCATGCCCAGCCCTTCTATGCCTGCCAGCACGCGGGTGGCCCAGTCGGCGGGCAGGTCGTCGACGACACGGGTGGCGGTATACACCCTGTCCGAGCCGAATCGCGCCTTGGCATAGGACGTCGACAGCTCGCGCAGCGCGCGGTCCGATACCCTGCCGCGCAGCTGAACCTGGCCTTCGGGGCTCAGCGTTGCGGTGAACTCCTGAGGGCCCGCGTTGGGGTCCTTGATTTCGGGAAGCTTGGCTTGCAGGGCAAACACCTCTGGCAGGGCGCTTTCCAACTCGCCGACGACGGTATCGAATCTCGTCTGGTCCGTGCCCTCAGCGGCCAGCAGCGTCACGTCGGCATCGGCGATGATCACCGAGCCCGCACCGATCTTCGCGAGCGCATTGATGGCCGCGGTCACGGCGTCCGCCCAGGTCGGGCTGGGCACGCCAAGGCCCACCGTACACCGCGGATCATCAGCGCCCGCGGCCTTTGCCGTGGTGATGATCCGCTCGGCGGCTGCGTCCGTGTCGGCAGAGCAGGCGTCAAACCGGGCGCCATCTTCGGTGATCTGGAAGCGCATGGTGAAAGGCGTGATGACCGGTCGGGGCGCAGAGATGTCGAGGGTCAGCGCGATATCGTCCGGCACCATGCGCCTGAGCTGTTGCTCAAGAGTTGCCTTGGCCGTTGCGCTGTCGGTGATCGCGGTGATCGCGACGTGACGTGCCTCTACCGACACCTTGGCGCGGGGCAGGCGGCCCATGGCGCCGAGCGCGAAGTCAAGCGCGCGGTCCCAGCCCTTGGGGGCCGGGTAATCGGCACTTTCGAGCAGGTCGGTGACGCCCTGGGCGCCTTGCAGGCTGTTGAAGCGGGCAATCACATAATCACGGTCGGTGGCCGTGGGGATCAGGCCGATCACCGACACGCCACTGTCGTTTCGCAGGATTTCGATCGAGAATTTCGGCGGGGCGATCGCCTCGTGCGCGGCGACGGTCATTTCGTCGATCACCCGCGCCGCATCGACCACGCTGCCGGCAGTCGTGAGGGCGGCGAACCGAACCGCTTCGGTCGGCGCCGTGCCGGACAGCGCGACCTGGAGCCCGTCCGCCTGAACCTCGGCCCAGATCATGCCCTTGCCATCCAGCGCGTCGCGCACCCCTATTTCTGACGATTCCTCGATCAGTTTTACGGAAAAATTGGCCGCGACCAATGAGGTGATGGCGGCTGCGGCGAAAGTCAGGGCAATGGCAAACAGGGACGACAGGCGCATGGGCTCTTTCTGCGTGGTTGCAAGCTGGGGCTCTGATACGACGCTGCGCGTCATGGTGCAATCACAGCAGGAGGCTGACCGTGAAAAACAGAAGCGGGATTATGCCGGTGTCGCGATTGGCGCGAAACAGTTGCAGCATCTTTGCCGGATTATTGATGTCCAGCCCACGCAGCTGCCACGCCATGTGCCAGCCCATCGCCCACGGCCCGGCCAGTGCCACCGCCATCGCCAATACGCTGGCGTTTGGCAGCGCCGCATAGACCACCGCGATGCCCATCAGCCCCACGGTGGCCATCAGGAAACGGCGCAGCCACCGGCCGGAATTTTCACCAAAGAGCCGTGCGGTCGATTTGACACCGATGAGCGCGTCGTCCTCGGTGTCCTGATGGGCATAGATCGTGTCGTAGAACAGCGTCCAGGCGATGCCCGCCAGGTACAGCACCACGGCAGGGGTATCCAGACGCCCGGTATGGGCCGTCCACGCCAGCAGCGCGCCCCAGTTGAATGCCAGCCCCAGGAACACCTGCGGCCACCATGTAAAGCGTTTGGCGAAAGGATAGACCGCGACGGGCAGCAGCGCGAGAACACCCAGACGAATGGCAGCGGCGTTGAACGTGAGCAGGATCGCGAAGGCGATGAGAGCCTGCAACACCATCCAGATCGCGGCCCCCCTGACGCTGACCTGCCCCGACGGGATCGGGCGCGACCGCGTGCGCGCCACCTGCGCGTCAAAGTCGCGGTCGGTGATGTCATTCCACGTACAGCCGGCCCCGCGCATCAGGAACGCGCCGATGGCGCAGCCGACGTAGATCCACAGATCATGCCACGAGGCCTTGCCGTCGTATAGCATTCCAAGGCTCAGCCCCCACCAGCACGGCAGCAACAGCAGCCACGTGCCGATGGGCCGGTCCGCACGGCTGAGCCGCAGGTAGGGGCGGGTCGCGGCGGGGGCCAGCGTGTCGACCCAGTTTTGCGGCACCGCGTCGATGACTTGTCCGGCGACTTGCCCCTCTGGTGCTTCACTGGTCTCGGTCATATGGTCGGCCCCATG
>JBFFQZ010000093.1:0-9445 GCA_041573235.1 Sulfitobacter sp.
ACGAAAACGTCATGCTCGGGGATCAGCTTGCGCATGGCGTTGAACGCACCGCGCAGCTTGTAGGACCGGACCGGGCTGAGGTCTTCGCGCTTGAGGTAAATCTCGGCGCCATACCGTTCGGACAGATGTTCGTTCTTCAGAAGTGGCGTCGCCGGAAACACGCCGCGCATGGCGCGGGTGGCGGCGATGGCGGCCATTTGAAACTCTTCGTCCATGTCTGATGCCTTTTTCAGCGATATGTCCCGGATAGGCATGTAAGCGTAAAGCGTCAATAAACCCATCTACCTTGCCCGCGCCCGCAAAACCCGATACGGCATCGCGCAACACTCGACAAAGGAAAAGCCATGTCTGCGCCCAAGAAAGTTGTGCTCGCCTATTCCGGCGGCCTTGATACCTCGATCATCCTCAAGTGGCTGCAAACCGAATACGGATGCGAGGTCGTGACCTTCACCGCCGATCTGGGCCAAGGCGAAGAGCTGGAGCCAGCCCGCGCCAAAGCCGAGATGATGGGCGCCTCCGAGATCTACATCGAAGATGTCCGCGAAGAATTCGTGCGCGATTTCGTGTTCCCGATGTTCCGCGCCAATGCCGTCTATGAAGGGCTGTATCTGCTGGGCACCTCCATCGCGCGGCCGTTGATTTCCAAACGGCTGGTCGAAATCGCCGAGGAAACGGGCGCCGATGCCGTGGCCCATGGCGCCACCGGCAAGGGCAACGATCAGGTCCGGTTCGAATTGGCCGCCTATGCGCTGAACCCCGACATCAAGGTGATCGCCCCCTGGCGTGAATGGGACCTGTCGAGCCGCACGAAGCTGCTGGAATTCGCGGAAAAGAACCAGATCCCCGTGGCCAAGGACAAACGCGGCGAGGCGCCGTTTTCCGTGGATGCGAACCTGCTGCACACCTCCTCCGAGGGCAAGGTTCTGGAAGATCCCGCCGTGGACGCGCCCGATTATGTCTATCAGCGCACCGTGAACCCCGAAGACGCGCCGGACAAGCCTGAATATGTCGAAGTGGGCTTTGAAAAGGGCGATGCGGTGTCCATCAACGGCGAAGCGATGTCGCCCGCGACGATCCTGACCAAGCTCAACGAGCTGGGCGGCAAACACGGCTGCGGGCGTCTTGACCTCGTCGAGGGGCGTTTCGTCGGCATGAAGTCGCGCGGCATCTATGAAACACCGGGCGGAACGCTGCTGCTCGAGGCGCACCGCGCCATCGAATCCATCACGCTCGACCGCGGTGCGATGCACCTCAAGGACGAACTGATGCCGCGCTACGCCGAGCTGATCTACAACGGCTTCTGGTTCTCGCCGGAGCGCACAATGCTGCAAGCCGCCATCGACGCAAGCCAGACACATGTCACCGGCACCGTGCGGCTGAAGCTGTACAAAGGCCACGTGCGCACCGTCGGTCGCTGGTCCGATCACAGCCTCTATTCCGAAGCGCACGTGACATTCGAGGATGACGCCGGGGCCTATGATCAAAAAGACGCCGCAGGGTTCATCCAGCTGAACGCGCTGCGTCTGAAGCTGCTTGCGGCACGCGACAAACGCCTGAAAAAGTAACAGAAAGCCCGGCCAGATCGCTCTGGCCGGGCTTCGCTGTCCGTCGCGGCAGGATTATTTCGCCATTATGACCTTCATCACGAGGTCGCCGTCCGACTTGACCGGGCCGTCTTCCTTGGCGCCCAGGGTGTATTCGAAACCACCGGTCGCCATCCCGCCTGTTTCGGAGTGGACCATCAGCATCAGCATCTCGCCGGATTTGACCTCTTCCTGAAGGATCGCGGCAACGTCCACGTTTTCGCCCGCGCGCAGAGGTGCATAACCGACGACCGGTCCGGGCTTCTTCGATGCGTCCGTGCGGTGCACAACCATCCATCCGTTTTCGGCGGCCATGACCTGTTCGGCGCTCACGACGCCATTCGACACATCCTGATCGGCAGCCATCAGCTTCGGCGATGCGTGCCCGGCAGCATAGGCAGCGCCGGCAGTCATCATCAGGGCAAGTGCGGTGGATTTGAAAATCGTCATTGGGTTTCTCCCTTGGGTTACGTGTTACAGCCGCAGTCACGACACACCATCAGAGAGAGTTTCATCCGGGCGAAAAATAACTGCCCGGACGGAGGTCGATCCGCATCGAAGCCCGCTATGTCCGCCAATCAGGAGCGGTACACAGGTAACGCGCCGGGACATCACGTCACGGCAAAAGACGGCAATCATGTAGCCGTTGATAGAACGGCAGCGCGGCATCGAGCAGCGGTTGCAACACCTCCGGTACATCAGGCAGCGGCCCTTCCGCCCCGGCGAAACCGGTGCTTTGGTGGACCGCGCCATACCAATGCGCGGCCCAGATGCCATCCTCGGCGCGCGGACCAGCAGGCCAGCGCAGCATCGCGGGATCAAACGGCAGATCAATGGCGGCACATAGCGCGGGCAGCATCGCTTCGGGGTTGGCGCGGATGTCGGTGCTGTCGATAACGGCTCCGCCAAGCCGGTCGAACAACTCTGCCTGCTGGACAAATCCGATGTCCTCGAGCGTCGGCGCTTCGCGTTTCGCGGCATAGCTTGCGATCACGCGTGCCGGGTGGCGGATCAGGTGGACATTCACACAGGCATCGGCCCAGGCCATCGGGAACCCGGGGATCATGTGATGCGGCATGTGTTTCATATACAGATGCGGGCGGCCCTGCTGCGCACACAGACGCGCAACGGTCTCTGGATCGGTGGACTGGGCGGACAGGATCTCTGCACGCATCGGATGGTCGATGCCCGTCGCGGCCAGGTAGGCGGCATAGAACGGCTCGTCCATGATGGCGAAATCATCCCGCGCGCCGAACGCGTACATCATCGCCGTGCTCAGGTTGCGCGGCCCGGACCACATGGCGATCCGCATCAAAAGCCATCCTTGTTCTGTCGCATCGGGGCCCTCTCCGGTCGTTGCCTGTTTTCGGGAATGTTACCGACACCGGCGCGGGGGTAAACTGAAATCACCTCCCCGTGAAGGGGGCATTCATGCGTTGCGAAGACGCCGGGCGGCAGGCACGATCAGTCGGAAAGGAGAGTGACATGCGCAGTCTGACAAACATCAAGGTAATTTCCCTCGCCTGTCTGATCGCCATCGGTCTGATGGTCCAATCCGGCAGTGCCCGTGCGGAAGGCCGCGAAACCCTGACAGTCGCGGGGGGCTGTTTCTGGTGCGTCGAGGCGGATTTCGAACGGGTCAAAGGCGTCAAGGGCGCCGTATCAGGGTTTGCGGGAGGCAAGACGCCGAACCCGACCTACAAAGAAGTCACCGCAGGCGGCACCGGCCATTACGAAGCGGTCCAGATCACCTTTGACCCTGACCTCGTCACTGCAAAGGCACTTTTGGACCTGTTCTTCAGATCTGTTGACCCAACCGACGCGGGCGGACAATTCTGCGACCGCGGCCCAAGCTATCGCACCGCCATATTCGCCACACCCAAGCAGAGAGCCGCAGCCGAAAAGGCGAAGGCCGAAGCCCGGAAGGCGCTGGGCCAAAAGATCGTCACGCCCATCCTCCCGGCGTCGAAATTCTATCCTGCGGACGCCTATCATCAGGATTACTACAAGGGGACCAAGCTGGTGCTGACCCGGTTCGGTCCAAAGAGCCAGGCAAACGCCTATAAGGCATACCGAAAGGCCTGCGGGCGCGACGAGCGGGTCAAACAGCTTTGGGGTTCGGCCGCACCCTTTGCCGGCTAGAGACCGAAATGATCCTGAATTTCCTTGAGGTCCGGTATCACATCCGCCGTGCCATGGCGTGTCACCATCAGTGATCCCGCCTTGAGGGCGAGGTCAATCGCCTGCTCCATCGCCATTCCCCGGTCCAGTCCGGCCACCAGGTATCCGGAAAACGTATCCCCCGCCCCGGTGGTGTCGACGGCCTGCGCAGGATACGCCGGATACCTCTTTTCGCCTTGATCAGACACCCATTTGCAGCCCTGCGCGCCCAGCGTGACAATCACATCCGCGATGCCCAGTGCCGACAGCTCCCTGCCTGTCGCGACCTGAAGCTGCGCGGCTTCGACCTCGTTGAGAAACAGCAGATCGATACGGTCCAGCAACCGCTCGATCGCGTCAGCCTCGAAGGGCGCGGCGGCATAAGCGACGCGCAGACCCAGGGACTGCGCAGTGGCGGCGGCATATTCCTGGCCGTTGGTCTCATTCTGCATCAGCAGGACGTCACCGGGCGATGCTTCGGCAAGCGCTGCACCGATGATCGCTTCGGTCAGCTCTACGTTTGCGCCCTGAAACAGGACGATGCTGTTTTCACCCTGCGCATCCACCACGATGTTCGCGTGACCCGTGGGTACATCGATCTGGGCGATATGCGGTGTGTCGACGCCGTATTCCATCAACCTGTCACGGGTCCAACGTCCCTCCGGCCCGATCGCGCCAATGTGCGAGATCGCGGCAGCCGCGCGGGCTGCCGCCACCGACATGTTGGCGCCCTTTCCGCCCAGACCGATACTATAGGTCTGCGCGGCCAGGGTCTCTCCGGGGGTCGGCAGATGCGACACCTCGTAGACATTGTCGATGTTGATCGAGCCGAGGTTCCAGATCATCCGCCCACCTTGCACGCGGCCAGAACGGCCATGTTCAGGATGTCGTTCGCCGTCGAGGTCGTCGACGCGATCTGGATCGAGCTATCAAGGCCGGTCAGGATCGGCCCGATCACCGTCGCCCCTGCCATTTCCTGCATCAGCTTTACGGAAATGCTGGCCGAGTGGCGCGCCGGCACCACGAGGATATTCGCCGGACCAGTCAAACGCGAGAACGGATAGTTCTTCTGGCTTTGCGCGTTCATCGCGACATCGACGGTCATCTCGCCTTCATATTCGAAATCGACGGCACGCCCGTCCAGAACCCTTGGCGCCATGTGCATCTTCTCTGCACGCTCGGACAACGGATACCCAAAGGTCGAAAAGCTGACGAAAGCGACCCGTGGCTCCATCCCCAGATGCCGGGCCACGCGTGCGCCGGCTTCGGCAATGTCGGCCAGATCCTCGGCTTCGGGCCATTCATGCACCAGCGTGTCACCGATCAACACAATGCGCCCGTTGTGCAACAGCGCTGTAATCCCGGTCACACCGTCCATCGCACTCGCGTCAAAGACATGGTTGATCCGGTCGAGGATATGCGCAGATTTGCGCGTCGCCCCGGTGACAAGCGCGTCGCCATGCCCATGCGCCAGCATCAGCGACGCGAACACATGCCGGTCCCGCGCGGCAAGGCGGTGAATGTCCTTGCTGTCAAAACCGCGCCGCTGCAGGCGCTCGTACAGGTAGGCCTTGTACGTCTCCAGATGCTGGGTGTTGGCCGCGTTGACGACCTCAAGCTCGCGCGTCGCGTCTTCGAGGCCCGCCGCGATCAGTTTCGCTTTCACATCGTCCTGACGACCGACAACCAGCGCCTTGCCCAAACCCGAGCGCTGATACATCACCGCCGCGCGCAGCACCTTGGGGTCATCGCCCTCGGCAAAGATCATCCGCGCCTGATTCGCCCGCGCCCGCACGTTGATGCCGCGCATGATATTGGCAGTCGGGTCGAGCCGGGATTTCAGGCCCTGCTCATAGGCATCCATGTCGATGATCGGTCGACGGGCAGCGCCCGTGTTCATCCCCGCCTTTGCGACCGCGGGCGGGATGCGGTGGATCAGGCGCGGATCGAACGGCGTCGGAATGATGTAATCCCGGCCAAAGCTGAGGTTCTTGCCATAGGCCAACGCCACCTCGTCAGGCACATCCTCGCGCGCGAGATTGGCAAGGGCATGGGCGCAGGCAATCTTCATCTCGTCGTTGATGGCCCGCGCATTGATGTCCAGTGCGCCGCGGAACAGATAGGGAAAGCCCAGCACATTGTTGACCTGGTTCGGGTAGTCGCTGCGCCCTGTGGCCACGATAGCATCGGCGCGAACCGCGTGCGCCTCTTCCGGTGTGATCTCGGGATCCGGGTTTGCCATTGCAAAGATCACCGGATCGTCCGCCATGCTTTCGACCATCGCGGGCGTGACCGCCCCCTTGACGGACACGCCCAGGAACACGTCCGCGCCATCCATCGCCTCGGCCAGCGTGCGTGCGTCAGTCTGGACCGCGTGGGCGGATTTCCACTGGTTCATGCCCTCGGTGCGGCCTTGATAGATCACGCCCTTGGTGTCGCACATGATGCAGTTCTGATGCCGCGCGCCCATCGCCTTCAACAGCTCAAGACAGGCGATCCCCGCCGCGCCGGCCCCGTTGAGCACGATGCGCACATCCTCGATCTTCTTGCCCGAAATCTTCAGCGCGTTCAGCAGCCCGGCCGCACAGATGACCGCCGTGCCGTGCTGGTCATCGTGAAAGACGGGTATGTCCATCTCTTCCTTGAGACGCTGTTCGATGATGAAGCATTCCGGCGCCTTGATGTCCTCAAGGTTGATCCCCCCGAACGTCGGTCCCATCAGTTTGACCGCGTTGATGAAGGCATCCGTGTCTTCGGTGTCCAGTTCGATATCGATCGAATTCACATCCGCAAAGCGTTTGAACAGGACCGCCTTGCCCTCCATCACAGGTTTACTGGCCAGCGCGCCCAGATTTCCCAGACCCAGAACCGCCGTCCCGTTCGAGATCACCGCGACCAGGTTGCCTTTGTTGGTATAATCATAGGCGGTTTGCGGATCCGCAGCGATCGCTTCGCAAGGGACGGCAACACCGGGAGAATAGGCCAGCGACAAATCCCGCTGCGTTGCCATCGGCACCGTCGCCGTGATTTCAAACTTGCCGGGCGTCGGTTCGAGGTGGAAGGCAAGCGCCTCCTCGGAGGTTACTTTGTTCTTGTTCACGGTGTGGGCACTTTCATCTGTTTCACGCAGTCATAGCGGGCAGAGCGCCGCCACACAATCATGCCCGGAAAATCAGCAGCCCCCGCAACGTCATGCCACGTAGCGAACCCATTTGTGATTGCTGACAAAGGCGTCATGCCGTTCGGGAAAATCCCTTTCCAGCCGCGACCGCGCCCAGCGGATGACCTGTGGCCGGTCGCATCGGTTCGCGCACCATATGATGCGGATCAGGGTCTGCCACCGGGACGTGTCCGCCTTGAAGGCCATATCCAGCGCGACCAGTTCCGACTTGGGCTCATTCAGCGCCTTGTGGCAATCGGCCTTCAGCAGACACAATTCCGCGTCCGCGCGAACCATCTCCTCATGCACGTCCAGCAATGCAACCGCCTGCACCAGCGCATCCGCCCGCTTCAAACGCTGCACTGACAGTGTCAGCATCTCGGGCGACGATATTTCGGGCGTGTGGCCCAGAAAGGTCACCACGAATCCCATGATCTGGGCCACCGCCGCTTCTGAAAGCGCCACGGGCACAATCCCGTCGGTTCCGAAATGCGGCTCACGCAGTTGGTCGCTGGCGTTGAAATCCGCGAAGAAGCTGATGTACCGGCACTGTGCCGCATGCGCGACCGGCCAGAAATCGGCCCAGCGGAATTGCGCGGTCTGAAGCGTGCCCAATTCGATCACACAAGCCTCGGATCCGGCATACAGCATGTTCGTAAAGCCCGCCCCATGGCAGGAAATCATCACTTCGGCCTGTGCCATGATCGCGATCTGCTCCAGCGGCGTCAGGCTCTCGAAAACGACGAATTCAAATCCGAACATCTCGAGATGCTCGAACAACAGGTCCAGCCCTGCCACAGGGCGCGCGCGGCTTTTCCGATCATCGCGTCCGACGAAAAACCGTCTTGGCAGATAGCTGAAATCATGCCCCTCGATCGCCCTGAGCGCGCGCGCGCGCAGCGCCCTGAGCGATCGGGGCACGCTGTTCATCGCGAGGATGGGCTGGAACTCCATGCCGACGGTGCCGAACTTTTCCAGGACGCTGCCCGGCACGATACGCGCAAGCGCCGGATCCTGCGGCATCTGCGCATGGGCGCCTCGCAGATCAAACGCCGTCAGCACGCGGTCATAATCCTTCGGTACGCGTTCAAAGAACACCCGCCCGGCATATTCTGGAAACAGCGCCTCCACAAAACCTTCGGCAAACGGCCGCTGTTTGTCTTCGCTATTGGGGTAGTGGAAATAGATATTCCCGCGAAAATCGACATCGTCCAGCACGGTCAGCTGTGAAATGGATTCCGTGATGAAGTGATAGTAGTTGAACGTGTTCCTGCATTCGGCGGCGAAATGCAGATCCTCCGCCAGAACGGACCGGACAATCGGTAGCTCCGCGCCTGCATTCGCGTCCCGGCATGCCGCCAGATACCCGTTGATCGCGTCGACCGGGCGCGTTTCGGGTTCGTTAGATGCTTCGTTACGTGCCCAGCGATATGTGTTGATCAGCCGAGATCCCGACGCGCCGGTCAACAACAGCCTGTCCCCTGCCAGCACATGCGACTTGCGAAAGCTCGCTTCGTTCAACAGCGCGGGGACCACGTTATATTCAATCGGTGTCGTGAACGTCTTGTGGCGTTTGGTCGTGTCGACGAATGACCGGATCTTTCGGTTGATCTCGTCATGCGCGCTGACGGCGAACCCCTCGATCACAGCGCCTTCCGTCGGTCGCCAGACAAATTCCAGCGGGGACAGCAATGATACCCCCCCCTCCCGCCAGGGATTGAGGAAGACCGTTTCCGGGGGCAGCGTCAGATCGATCTTGTTGCGCACGGTTTTGCCGTCTTTCACCTGCTCGATTTTCTATGTTCTACCACAATCTTGACGTGCGTCCATACGGGCTGCCCCTTCCCTCCCTGCGCGGGGTTTTGTACAGACGGTTGATACGGGAGAGAGCACCATGAGCGCAGGAAATGTCACGCCGATGATGGCCCAGTACCTGGGGATCAAATCCGGCTATCCCGATGCATTGCTGTTCTACCGCATGGGCGATTTCTATGAATTGTTCTTCGACGACGCCATCGCGGCGTCCGAGGCGCTGGATATCGCGCTGACCAAACGCGGCACCCACGACGGCGCGCCGATTCCGATGTGCGGCGTTCCGGTCCATGCGGCCGAAGGATACCTGCTCACGCTGATCCGCAAGGGATTCCGTGTCGCAGTCGGCGAACAGTTGGAAAGCCCCGCCGAGGCCAAGAAGCGCGGGAACAAATCCGTCGTGAAACGCGACGTGGTGCGGCTGGTCACGCCGGGCACCCTGACAGAGGAATCCCTGCTCGAGGCACGGCATGTGAATTATCTTGCTGCCTTCGCCGAGGTGCGTGACGCCTCTGCGCTGGCGTGGGTCGATATTTCCACGGGTGCGTTTCACGTGATGACCCTGCCCCCGGTTCGGCTCGGGCCCGAACTCGCGCGGCTGTCACCGTCAGAGCTGTTGATGGTGGAGGGAAAACAGGCAGAACACCGCGGGTTAGAGGCTGAATTTGGCCTTGCCCTGACCGAACTGTCGCGCGCCAGCTTTGACAGCACCGGCGCCGAGGCGCGGATC
>JBFFQZ010000094.1:0-9395 GCA_041573235.1 Sulfitobacter sp.
CTGCACGGGCCAATAAATCAGCCACCAAAAGCCATCGGCCATTCACCGCTCTTTCAATCGCGCCGCATCTCATGTATGCGCGGGAAATCTGAAAGCCGGCGCCCGGACCTCAGCGCCGACCAAAAAGAAGATACCGGGGTCAGAGGGAATACGCCCTCTATGAAATGGCCAATGGGCCAACACAGGAAACGATGATGTTTAACGAAATCAAGAAAAGCATGCAGTGGGGCGAAGAAACGCTCACACTGGAAACAGGAAAAGTCGCCCGTCAGGCCGACGGCTCGGTCATTGCCACCTACGGCGAGACATCGGTGATGGCTAACGTCACCTTCGCACGCCAGCAAAAACCAGGGCAGGATTTCTTTCCGCTGACCGTGCATTACAACGAAAAATACTACGCAGCCGGCAAGATCCCCGGCGGGTTTTTCAAGCGCGAAGCACGCCCCACCGAAAAAGAAACCCTGACCAGCCGCCTGATCGACCGTCCGATCCGCCCGCTGTTCGTCCCCGGCTTCAAGAACGAAGTGCTGGTGATGTGTACCGTGCTGAGCCACGACCTCGTCAATGACCCCGACATGGTCGCGATGATCGCGGCCTCCGCGGCGCTGACGCTGTCGGGTGCACCCTTCATGGGTCCGATTGCCGCCTGCCGCGTCGGTTTCGAGGATGGCGATTACATCCTGAACCCCACCGTCGACGACATGCAGGACCTGCGCCTGAAGCCCGATCAACGTCTTGATCTGGTTGTCGCTGGCACCAAGGACGCCGTGATGATGGTCGAATCCGAAGCCTATGAGCTGTCGGAAGAGGAAATGCTGGGCGCGGTGAAATTCGCGCACGAGCAGATCCAGCCGGTGATCGACCTGATCATCGACCTGGCCGAAGACGCCGCAAAAGAGCCGTTTGATTTCCAGCCGGTCGATTACTCCGACCTCTACGAGGCCGTGAAAGCCGCTGGTGAAACGGAAATGCGCGCAGCCTTCGCGATCGGTGACAAGCAAGAGCGTACCGCTGCCGTTTCTGCTGCCCGCGAGACCATCAAGGGCAAGCTGAGCGACGAGCAGTTGGAGGACGCCAACCTTGGCTCCGCCATGAAAAAGCTCGAAGCTTCGATCCTGCGGGGCGACGTGGTCAAGACCGGCAAGCGTATCGACGGCCGCAAGACCGACGAGATCCGCGACATCGTCAGCCAGACGGGCATCCTGCCCCGCACCCACGGCTCCGCGCTGTTCACACGCGGTGAAACGCAGGGTCTCGTCGTGACCACGCTGGGCACCGGCGACGATGAGCAATTCATCGACGCGCTGCATGGCAACTTCAAATCGAACTTCCTGCTGCACTACAACTTCCCTCCCTATTCGGTTGGCGAAGTGGGTCGCGTGGGCCCTCCAGGCCGCCGCGAGATCGGTCACGGCAAACTGGCATGGCGCGCTCTTCAGGCCGTGCTGCCCGCAAGCACCGATTTCCCCTACACCATCCGCATCGTGTCCGAGATCACCGAATCCAACGGCTCTTCGTCGATGGCGTCGGTCTGTGGCGGTTCGCTGTCGATGATGGATGCGGGCGTGCCGCTGAAATCGGCCGTGGCCGGTGTGGCCATGGGTCTGATCCTCGAAGATGACGGCTCCTACGCGATCCTGTCGGACATTCTGGGCGATGAAGATCACCTGGGCGACATGGACTTCAAAGTGGCCGGGACCGAAAACGGCATCACCTCGTTGCAGATGGACATCAAGGTCGCGGGCATCACACCCGAGATCATGGAGAAAGCCCTGGCGCAAGCCAAGGCAGGCCGCCTGCACATCCTCGGCGAGATGTCCAAGGCGATCTCCGGTGCTGCGGAATTCTCTGTTCACGCGCCCCGCATCGAAACGATGCAGGTGCCAACGGACAAGATCCGCGAAGTCATCGGCTCGGGCGGCAAGGTCATCCGCGAGATCGTCGAAGTGTCGGGTGCCAAAGTCGACATCAACGACGACGGCATCATCAAGATCGCAAGCCCGAACGGCGAGGCCATCAAAAAGGCATATGACATGATCTATTCGATCGTGGCAGAGCCCGAAGAAGGCGCGGTCTATACCGGTACGGTCGTAAAGATCGTGGACTTCGGTGCATTCGTGAACTTCTTCGGCAAGCGCGACGGCCTGGTCCACGTGTCCCAGATCGAAAACCGCCGCCTGAACCATCCTTCCGACGTGTTGAAGGAAGGTCAGGAAGTGAAAGTGAAGCTTCTGGGCTTTGACGATCGCGGCAAGGTACGCCTGTCCATGAAAGTGGTGGACCAGGAAACCGGCGAAGAGATCAAGAAAGAAGAAACCGCGGACTGATCTGTCCAGATCGACGCACACAAGGGGCTCCGGTGGAAACACCGGGGCCTTTTTCGCACGTAACCGTCGGCGCGCCCTGAAATCGCAGCACTGCGCGGGCCCTGGCCGCACCGGCATCGGGCCTGAAAACCGGGCTAAACCCATTACTTCTTTTGCGCTAATCTCTCTGCCCAACAGGGGAATCGGTCTTTATCAAGGAGACAAAGCCATGTTGCCCACAAATCGCCGCCGCTTCCTGACGTCAGGTGCCGCAGCCATGCTCGCCGGACCGGCGTTTGCTGCGGGGACCGAAACGCTGCCTGCGCATATGCAGCCCCGCGTCGTCGAAATCCGCGCCCGCTTTGCTCCTTATGAAATCCACGTCGATCCGGGCCAGTTTGCGCTCTACTGGACATTGCCGGACAGCACTGCGATCCGCTATCCCGTCGGCATCGGCCGCGAGGGGCTTTATTCATCAGGCACGTTCACCGTCCGGCGCAAGGCCGAATGGCCCCGCTGGACCCCGACAAGGGCGATGATCGAGCGCGAGCCCGACCTTTATGGACCCTACGCTGCCGGCATGCCCGGTGGCGGGCAGAACCCGCTGGGCGCGCGGGCGCTCTATCTATACGTCGGCAAGCGTGATTCCTACCTGCGCATCCACGGCACGCCCAAGCCGCTGACCGTCGGGACGCGGGTGTCCAACGGCTGTGTCCGGATGGCGAACGCCCATGTGATCGACCTGTATGAGCGCGTCCCACTCGGCACCCGCACCGTGCTGCACTGAAGCCGCGAAAGGCCCCGCAGCAGCCAGCTGCGGGGCCTTCTTTTGTTCTGACAGACGTCAGTCGGAGGCGTTGATCAGCCCGGCATCTTCGTGGTGCGCAGATAGGGCAGTACGGTGGTGAACTCACCGAACTTCGCCTTGGCGTCCGCATCCGTTACCGTCGCGGGGATGATCACATCATCGCCCACGTTCCAGTTGGCAGGCGTCGCGACGCCCTTTCCGGTCGAGGTTTGCAGCGCGTCCAGCGCGCGCAGCACCTCGGCAAAGTTGCGCCCGACCGTCATCGGATAGGTCATCGACAGCTTCAGCTGCTTGTCCGGCCCGATGATGAACACCGAACGGACCGTCGCACTGTCCGCAGGCGTGCGCCCATCCGGCAGATAGGCTTCGGCGGGCAGCATGTCGAACGCCTTGGACACTTCCAGGCCTGCATCCGCGATGATCGGAAAATCGGCCTCGGTGCCCGCAACCTTTTCGATGTCGCCTTTCCACTTCTTGTGATCGGCCACTCCGTCGACGGAGACGCCGATTACCCTCGTGCCCCGCTTCTTCCACTCGTCCGCCAACTGTGCGACAGCGCCGAATTCTGTCGTGCAGACAGGGGTGAAATCCTTTGGGTGCGAAAACAATATGGCCCAACTGTCGCCCACGAACTCATGCAGCGAAAACGTGCCCTTGTCGGTTTCGACGGTCAAATCGGGGATCGTGTCGTTGATGCGCAAACTCATCCGAGTCTCTCCTTAATGAATGAACCAAGGTTAACTTAAGCATTCGCGCAAGCAGTTCCAGAGCCAGCTTGCAGGCCGCCACTCGCAGTGCCACAGTAACGCAAATTCCCGAATAAGGAGACCCTCCATGCTGGAGAAAAAGAGCTTTTACATCAACGGCCAGTGGACCGCACCGGCTGTCGCGAACGATTATGCCGTAATCGACCCTTCCACCGAAGAGCAATGCGCGACCATCTCGCTGGGCGGCAAGGCAGACACCGACGCCGCCGTTGCCGCCGCCCGCGCGGCCTTTGACGGCTGGTCGCAAACCCCCAAAGAAGAGCGCGCCGAGCTGATCCGAAAACTCGCCGAGGTCTATGACCGCCGCAGCGAAGAGATGGCGCAGGCGATGTCCATGGAAATGGGCGCGCCCATCGACATGAGCCGCTCGTCGCAGGTCGGCGCGGGCACCTGGCACATCAAGGGATTTCTCAAGGCGTTCGAGGATTTCTCATTCGAGCGCGACTATACCGCGACCGAAAAGACGCTGCTGGAACCGATCGGCGTCTGCGCGCTGATCACGCCCTGGAACTGGCCGATGAACCAGATCGTGCTCAAGGCGATCCCGGCGCTGGCGACGGGCTGTACCATGGTACTCAAACCCTCTGAAATCGCGCCGCTTTCGGGGCTTCTGTTCGCGGAATTCATCGACGAAGCAGGCTTTCCGCCCGGTGTGTTCAACCTGGTCAACGGCGACGGTCCCGGTGTCGGCAGCCAACTCAGCGCGCATCCCGATGTCGATATGGTCAGCTTTACCGGCTCTACCCGCGCGGGCATCGCCATTTCCAAGGCCGCCGCCGACACGCTCAAACGCGTCTCGCTCGAGCTGGGCGGCAAGGGCGCGAACATCATTTTCGAAGACGCTGACGAAAAGGCGGTGAAACGTGGCGCGATCCATTGCTTTGGCAATTCCGGTCAGTCGTGCAACGCGCCGACACGGATGCTGGTCCACAGATCGATGTATGACGCCGCCGTGGCAACCGCCGCTGAGGTGGCCGAGAACACCCGCGTGGGCCCCGCATCAGAGCCCGGCCGCCACATCGGCCCGGTGGTCTCAGAGGTCCAGTTCAACAAGATCCAGGGCCTGATCGAAAAGGGCATGGAAGAGGCCCGCCTCGTGGCCGGTGGTCTGGGCCGCCCCGACGGGCTCAACCGGGGCTATTACGTCAAACCAACTGTGTTTGCGGATGTGACCAACGACATGACCATCGCCCGGACAGAAGTGTTCGGTCCGGTCCTGTCTATCATCCCCTTTGAGACCGAGGAGGAGGCGATCTCGATCGCCAACGATACGCCTTACGGGCTGACCAACTACGTTCAGACCACCGACGACGAAAAACGCCGCCGCGTGGCGCGCCGCCTGCGGTCCGGTATGGTCGAGACGAATGGCAAAGGCTTTGCACCCGGCTCGCCCTTTGGCGGCTACAAGCAATCCGGCAACGGACGCGAAGGCGGGGTCTACGGGCTTGAGGAATTCCTTGAGGTCAAGGCCGTCTCGGGCTGGGCCGCAGAATAAAACGAACGGGCGCCGGGGTGAACAGCCCCGGCATCCTGCACCGCCGCGACCCGACCGATCAGCGCCGCGCGCGCAGGACATGCCGCGTCAGAACGGCGCCTTGCTGCGGACCTTCGTGGACACTCCGCCATCAGGATGCTTGAACCTCAGCTCTTCGGAGTGGAGCATCATCCGTGGATACTCCCGCGCGGGGCCCGTCGCATAGAACGGATCGCCCAGAATCGGATGCCCGAGGCTGAGCATATGCACACGCAGTTGGTGGCTCCGGCCCGTGTGCGGCATCAGGCGCACCCGCGCCGTCGTACCCGCATCCTTCAGCACCCGCCAATCCGTCTGCGCCGGTTTTCCCGTCTCGTGACAGACCATCTGCCGCGGGCGGTTGGGCCAATCCACGATCAACGGCAGATCCACCGTCCCGGTCTTCTGCTCGGGAACACCCCAGACCCGCGCCACGTATGTCTTGCGCGTCATGCGTTTTTCAAACTGCAGGCCCAGATGCCGCTGCGCGTGTCGCGTGAGCGCAAAGATCATCACGCCAGAGGTGTCCCGATCCAGCCGGTGCACCAAAAGGGCATCGGCAAAGACATTCTGCACGCGGGCCAGCAGACAATCGGCCAGGTCCTCTCCCTTGCCGGGCACCGACAAGAGACCGGCGGGCTTGTCCACCAAAAGAACCTCATGGTCCTGATGCAGAACCACCAAAGGATCCGTGGGAGGAGAATACGTTGCGTCCATACCGGCGTCAGTCCCATGTGCAGGCTGGGTTTTCAACCCTCGCCGTGTCACCCTGCGCGCAAAGGGAGACCGCACATGCATCCAACCATCCGAAAATTTCACGACCTCGTCCTGGCCCATGACCACGACGGTGTGCCCGCGCTCATGGCCGAGGACATCACGTTTCAGCCGCCGACCTATTGGGCCACCTGGAACGGGCGCGACGCGGTCGCGGCCGTGCTCGGCCACGTCGGCGAGGTGTTCACCGATTTCAGCTATCGCCGGGTCATGGGCAGCGGCAAGGACTGGGCGCTCGAATTCCAGTGCAAGGTCGATGGCCTCGATTGCGTGGGCGTGGATCTGGTTACGCTGAACGACGATGGCCTGATGCAGACCCTCGAAGTTGTCATGCGACCCCACAAGACCATCGGCGCCCTGCGCGCGGCGATGAACGACAGGGTCTCGAAAGACCCCGCGTTTCTGAAACATAAATCCGCGCTCAGCTGATCCTTGGTAAGGTGGGGTGTCACCCCACCCGCGCCGCCCGCATCTGCCGCACCATCGACGTGGTATAGATCACCAGCGCCAGCCAGATAAGCGGCAGCGCGATCGCGCGCGCCCGGCCGAATGGCTCGTCGAACACGAAGACCGCGTTCAGCATGATCATCGTCGGCGCGATGTACTGCAAGATGCCGATGGTCGACAGCCGCAACAGCTTGGCCCCGTTCGCATAGCACAGCAGCGGCACAGCGGTCGTGATTCCACAGCCCAGCAGCAACCAAGTATCCATCGCCGATCCCGCAAGGAAATGCGCCTCGCCCGTCGCAGCCAGATACGTCACAAGAGCCAACGCCGGCACAAGCAGGATCAGCACTTCCATCAGAAACCCCTGGTTGGGCCCGATCGGCAGGCTTTTCTTCGCCAGCGCATAGAACCCCCAGCTCAGCATCATCCCAAAGGCAAGCCACGGTGTCTGCTCTGCATCAAGCACCAGCACCAGAACCGCCGCCCCCGCCACACCGACCGCCACCACCTGTGCCCGGTTCAGTCGCTCGCCCAGCAGCACGGCACCCAGAAACACGCTGAACAGCGGATTGATGTAATAGCCGATCGCCGCATCCAGCGCCCGCTCGGTCGCGATGGCGTAGAAATAGATCCCCCAGTTGATCGAAATCAGCGCCGCGGTGATACATCCCATCCCCAACATGCGCGGATTGCGGAACGCTTCGCGCAGTGTCGCGGTACGGCCCAGCGCAATCAGGACCGCCGCCGCGACAGGCACCGACCAGATGATCCGGTGCGCGATGACTTCACCCGTTGAAACGTGGCTGAGCATCTTCAGATACAGCGGCAGGAACCCCCAGAGGATATAGGCGCTGGATGCAAAAAACAGCCCTTGCGGCGTGTCCTGATTCGTCGTTGGCAATGTCGTGTTAGGCGTGCGCATGTCGGGCCTCCCTCGCCCAAAGGCGTAGGGCAAACAGCACGCCCCCGAAAGACAAAGATTGTACCCGTTACACCTTCACCCGCTCGGATCCGGGGTCATACATCGGCTTCAGCGACGCCTGCGCACGCACCCTGGTGCCCATTACGTCGATCTCATAGTTCGAGGCCAGCACCTCTGCGGTACTTTCGCCCTGACAGGGCACATACCCCAGCCCCATGGCCCCTCCAAGGTGGTGACCATACGCACCCGAACTGAGATAGCCGACGATCTCGCCATCCCGCAGCACCGGTTCATTGTGATACAACAGCGGCTCCGGATCGGTCAGCCGGAATTGCACCAGCCGCCGTGCCAGCCCCGCGTCCCGCTTTGCCAGAACCGCGTCACGGCCGATGAAATCGGGTTTCGCGGTCTTCACCGCGAAGCCCAGTCCGGCCTCCAGCACATGGTCCTCGGACGTGATGTCGTGGCCGAAATGGCGAAACCCCTTTTCGATCCGACAGCTGTCCATCATGTGCATCCCGCACAGCCTGAGGTCGAAATCCGCGCCCGCCTCGGCCAGCGTCTCGAACACATGGGCGGCCTGATCTGCGCTGATGTAGATCTCCCAGCCCAACTCGCCCACGTAGGTGACACGGTGAACACGGGCCAGCCCCATGCCGATCTCGATCTGCTGCGCCGTGCCGAACGGATTCACCGCGTTCGAGAAGTCCGCAGGTGACACCGCTTGCAACAGATCGCGCGCGCGCGGCCCCATCACGGCCAGCACCCCTTCGCCCGCCGTCACATCCGTGATCACCACGTTGAAATCGCCCTGATGCCGCCGCATCCACGTCTCGTCCGCCAGCCGGGTCGCCGCAGGCGTCACCACCAGAAAGGCCGTTTCCGACAGCCGCGTCACGGTCACGTCAGCCTCGATCCTGCCCCGGTGGTTGAGAAACTGGGTATAGACGATCTTGCCCACCGGCACGGCGTAATCGCCGCCCCCGATATGGTTCAGGAACGCCTGAGCGTCGCGCCCTTCCACCCGGATCTTGCCGAAGGAAGACATGTCGTACATGCCGACCCCGGTGCGGATCGCCGCATGTTCGGCCGCGACGTTGTCAAAAAAATTCTGCCGCTGCCAGCTATAGTGGTACGCCCGCTCCTGCCCTTCGCGCGCGAACCAGTTGGCGCGCTCCCAGCCCGCCAGCTCTCCCATCACCGCGCCACGGTCCAGCAGCTGCTGGTGGAACGGCGTGCGCCGGATGCCCCGCGCCGTGGCCTTCTGCCGATAGGGGAAGTGATCGGCATAGAGCAGCCCCAGCGTTTCCTTCGAGCGCTCGAACAGATAGCGCTTGTTGCCCTGGAAGGGCTGCATCCGGGAAATATCCACATCGCCCAGATCAAAGGGTTTCGCGCCGTCCTCCATCCATTGCGCCAGCGCCATGCCCGCCCCGCCCGCAGACTGGATCCCGATCGAGTTGAACCCCGCCGCGACCCAGACATTGTCCATCTCGGGCGCCAGCCCAAGGTGATAGGCGTCGTCTGGCGTAAAGCTTTCGGGCCCGTTGAAGAACGTATGGATCCCCGCATCCGCCAGCATCGGCATGCGCGCGACGGCGGCCTCCAGGATCGGCTCGAAATGGTCGAAATCCTCTGGCAACTGGTCAAACTCGAAATCCCTGGGGATGCCGTCCATCGCCCAGGGCTTGGCAATGGGCTCAAACGCGCCCAGCAGGATCTTGCCCGCGTCCTCCTTGTAATAGGCGCATTCGTCCGGCACCCGCAACACCGGCAGGCGGCCCAGCCCCGGAATAGCCTCGGTGACGATATAGAAATGCTCGCAGGCATGCAGCGGCAGCGTCACGCCGGAATTCGC
>JBFFQZ010000095.1:0-9382 GCA_041573235.1 Sulfitobacter sp.
CGTGTTGATCCCGGTCTTGCCGCCTACGGAGCTGTCGACCTGCGCCAGCAGCGACGTGGGGATCTGGACAAAGCGCACGCCCCTGCGCAGCACTGCCGCGGCAAAGCCGACCAAGTCCCCGATCACGCCCCCGCCGAAGGCCACGACCACATCGCCGCGTTCAACCTGCTGGTCGAGCAACCACTCCACGCAGCGTTGCAATTCGGTCCAGCATTTCGTGGCCTCACCGGGCGGCAGGCTGAGCACCGACATCTCGATCCCCGAGGACGCAAGCCCCGCGCGCAGACTGTCCAGATGCAATCCCGCGACCGTTTCGTCGCTGATCACCGCAACCCTTGGACGGCGCAACAGCGGGGCGATGCGGCTGCCCGCCTCGGCCAACAGTTCCGCACCGATCAGCACGTCATAGGCGCGCCCCGGCAGATCGACATGCACGCGTTCAATCATCAGTCTGCTCCAGCACATCGGGTCGGCCGAGCAAGGTCGCGATGACCCGCTCTGCCATGGCGTCAATAGACAGGTGCGCCTGACATTTCACCGACAGGTCCGCCAGCCGGTAGATCGGCGTGCGGGCGTCAAAGATCGCGGCCAGCGTGGCGCGCGGATCGCCCGTGCGCAGCAACGGCCGGGTGTCCTTGTGCCGCACGCGGCTCCACAACAGCTCCAGATCAGCGTCCAGCCAGACAGCGACCCCTTTTTCGGAGATGTTGTCGCGGTTGACCTGCGCAAGATAGGCGCCACCGCCGGTAGAGAGGATCCCGCGATGGGTTTCCAGCAACCGCCGGATCACCTCGGTTTCGCGTTTGCGAAAGAATTTCTCGCCATCGCGTTCAAATATCTCGGGGACGGACAGGTTCGCCGCAGCCTCGATCTCGGCATCGCTGTCAAGAAAGGGCACGCCCAGTCTGGCCGCGACCGCGCGGCCCACCGCGGTCTTGCCCGCGCCCATCATTCCGACCAGCGCGACCGTCTTTTTCAGACGATAGCCCTGCCGGTGTCGGCGGATGTCAGCCGTGGATTGATCTAAATCAGTCATTTGGTCCTGAATGACGTGATCTTGCCGGAAAGGCCATATATAGTTTGGAGAAAATATTGGCAAATCAGGCAGGCATTCATGTTAGGAAAACTCTTCAAGCTTTTGGTAATCCTTGCCATTCTCGGATTCATCGGTCTTGTGGGGTATGCATATGTCGGACCCTTTCTAGGCGTCAGCTTTGCCCCGCCGCAGGCGGAAATCCGCATACCCGTCACGCTCGAAGGTCAGTAACGCCGGTGCGCGGAGGTCCAGTCACGTCCCTGGGATCGGCCCTGCTGATCTCCGTGTTGCCCCTGACGACAAGCGCGGAGCCGATTCCAAAACCGCCGCTGTCCGTGATCGACTGGTTGGATTCCCCCTCGCCGCTGATGCCTTTGCCGCGCGCGCCGGACATCCGGGAACCTGCCGTTGCCATCACGGGTGCGGCACCGCAGATCACCACACGCAGGCTTGAACAGGGCGTCCCCGAGCGGGTCGGGCTGGTTCCGGCCACTGTCACGGGGATGCAGCCCGATATCTGGGCGGGCAGTGCCGCGGGTGCGCTGACGCGGCTGATCGGTGATCTGCCCGATCTTGACCTGCCTGCGGGCAATGCGCTGCTCTTCACCCTGCTGCTGGCAGAAGCGACGCCCCCCCAGGGCGGCGCGCGGGCTCAGGAACGACTGACGGGCGCGCGTGTCGAAAAGCTGATGATGCTGGGGGCCACGGACCCGGCACTCGCGCTTGTCGAACAGGCGGGCCCGACGTCGAGCGCGGCACTCTTCGCGCTCTGGACCGATCTGAGCCTGCTGACCGGCACCGAAGACACCCCTTGCGGCGTACTCGCGCGCGCGCCCCATTTGAGCCGCGACCTGGGCATCCGCATCTTCTGCGCGGCGCGCGGCGGGCATTGGCAGGACGCGGCGCTTCTGCTTGGCTCTGCACGTGCGCTGTCGCTTCTGCCGCGCGAGACGCTGGATGTGCTGGACCGGTTTCTCAACCCCGACCTGTTCGAGGACGCGGCCCCGTTGCCGATCCCGCGCAGCATGGATCCGCTGACCTTCCGCCTGTTCGAGACCATCGGAGAGCCGCTGCCGACCGGCCCGCTTCCCCGCGCCTTTGCCGTGGCCGACCTGCGCGATATCGCGGGCTGGAAATCGCAACTTGAGGCGGCAGAGCGGTTGACCCGCGCGGGCGCGTTGCCCGACAACCGGCTGCTGGGCCTTTATACCGATCGGAAACCGGCGGCCTCGGGCGGCATCTGGGACCGGGTCCACGCGGTGCAGCAGTTCGATGTGGCCCTGAACACCGGCAGCGCCGAGGCGATAGAAAAGACGTTGCCGACGGCCTGGCGGGAAATGCGTGGCGCAGGGATCGAGGTCAGCTTTGCCGCCGCGTTCTACGACCGGCTGTCGCAGATCGACCTGCACGGCGCTGCGGCGCAGGTGCAGTTCAAGATGGGGTTGCTGTCGCCCGCCTATGAGGAAACGGCGGCGCGCGATGTCTCGATCGGACCGCTGACCCCGCTCTTGCGTGCGGTCGCGCGCGGAGAGGCCCCAGCAAGCGCGCCCGGCGGTGCCCTGCCCCATGCGATCCACGATGCCTTTACCGCCCCTGCGCCCCGCGCCGAATGGATTGAAATGGCGCGGACCGGTCGCCTTGGCGAGGCGCTGCTGGGCACTCTGGGCGCGCTGCACGACGGCGCGCGCGGAGACAGCCGCGCCCTGCGCGACGCGCTTGGCACGCTGCGCGGTCTGGGGCTTGAGGATACCGCGCGCCGGGTGTCGTTGCAGATCCTGCTGCTGGAGCACGCTGAATGAGCCGCCCCCCGTCGCACTGGATCTCGATTTTTCTTGAAGCGCAGGCGGCCGAGTTGGGCGCGGCCAACAACACGCTGCTGGCTTATGGCCGGGATCTCAAGGATTTCGACGGCTGGCTGGCCCGGCAGGGCGTGACATTCGACGAGGTGACGCGGTCCGACGTGGAAAGCTACCTGGTGTTCTGCGATGCGCAGGGGCTGGCCAAGTCCACCCGCGCGCGCAGGCTATCCGCAATCAAGCAGCTGTATCGCTTTGCCTTCGAAGAAGGGCTGCGCAGCGACAACCCCGCAATCCAGATCAGCGGCCCCGGACAGGACAAGCGGCTGCCCAAGATCCTGTCGGTCGAAGAGGTCGATCGCCTGTTGGAGGCGGCGCGCAGCACCGGGCGCACCCGCGCCGACCGGGTCCGCAACACCTGCCTGATGGAGCTGCTCTATGCGACCGGCATGCGGGTCAGCGAGCTGGTCGGGCTGCCGGTCAGTGCGACCCGTGGCGATCCGCGGCTGTTGCTGATCCTGGGCAAGGGCGGCAAGGAACGCATGGTGCCGCTGTCGCCGGATGCGCGCGAAGCCCTGTCGGTCTGGATCGCCCTGCGCGACGAGACCGAAACCACCCCCCGCCAGCGCGGCGCGCCTGCCTCGCGCTATCTGTTTCCCTCGCGGGGCAAGACGGGCCACCTGACACGCCACCGCTTTTATCTGTTGATCAAGGAAATCGCCGTTGCGGCCGGGGTCGACCCGACCAAGGTGACACCGCACACCCTGCGCCATGCCTTTGCCACCCATCTGCTGGCCGGGGGCGCGGACCTGCGCGCGATCCAGACGATGCTGGGCCATGCCGACGTCGCCACGACCGAGATATATACCCATGTACTAGAGGCCCGTTTGACAGAGCTGGTGCTGGACCATCACCCCCTGTCGGAGACGCGCAAGGCTGCGGGCAGCACGTCCTCGGACGGCCAATAACCGGTCTTAAGCGCGCGGCGATAATCCGGTGGAAGCCCGGCGGTCTCCATGTCCGCCATGGCCCCCGCGACATCGTAGTCCAGATGCTCAACCCGCATCTGACCGCCGCTGAGCACGGCAAAGCGGGTCTGCGGCGCGCCATCATGGGGGGGCATCCCGATGACGCCTGCGTTGAGCCACGGCCCCCGCCCTGTCTGCCGCAGGAACGGCAGCCCCGAATGCCCCGCGATCACCGCATCCACCGGACCCACGTGCTTTTCCAGCGCGCGCCACTCCCGGGCGAACACGGCGTCGTCATTCGTTTCCCAGACAAAGCGCGCGACATCGGTGCTGCCGCCGTGCAGCACCGCATAGCGCCGCGCGTGGTGCACGAATGTGACCAGATCGGGCAGCGTGCCCATCCACGCCTTGTCGCCCGGATCCAGCCGCGCGCGGGCAAAGGCGTACCACGCCCCGCTCAGCCGATCACAGGCGCTGCCCTCTTCAAAACCACACCCGCAGTCCTGCGCGTCAGCCGCCAGCTGCTGCTCGCAATTGCCCGCCACGACCGCGCAGCCCGCCGCGCGGATTGTCGCGACGCAGGCCGCGGGCGCTCCGCAATAGGCCACGATATCGCCGGTACAGATCATCCGGTCCGGCGTCAGACCGGCGCCCCGCGCCCAGCCGAACAGCGCTTCAAGCGCCTGCAGATTGGAATAGGGCCCGCCAAACAAGATCAGATCGCCGTCCAGAACACCCAGATCGCGATGTTTCATGCGCCGCTCTCCCTTGAATGAGGCCGGGGTTGTGCCCATAACTAGGCCACTTACCGTGAAAGGTTTCCCACATGGACTTGCCACAGGCAACGGTCGATTCTGCATTCTGGATTTCCGTCGGCATCATACTGTTTCTGCTGGTGCTCTCCGGCTTCTTCTCGGGCTCGGAGACCGCGTTGACCGCCGCGTCGCGCGGCAAGCTGCGTGCCCAGGCCGACAGAGGCTCCGCCGGGGCCGAGCGCGCGCTGGCCATCACCGAGGACAACGAGCGCCTGATCGGGTCGGTCCTGTTGGGCAACAACCTTGTGAATATCCTGGCCGCTTCAATGGCGACAGCTTTGTTCACGCGGCTTTTCGGCGAAAGCGGCGTCGCGCTGGCCACGCTGGTGATGACGGTCCTCGTGCTGGTCTTCGCCGAAGTGCTGCCCAAGACATATGCGATCACCAACGCCGAACGCGCCGCGGCGCTCGTCTCGCGGCCGATCGGAATCGTGGTGTTGCTGTTCGCCCCGGTGGTCAGCGCAGTGCGGTTTTTCGTGCGCGGGGTGCTTCGGCTTCTGGGCGTGGCGGTGGACCCCGACAGCAACATCCTGGCCGTGCGCGAGGAAATCGCGGGCGCGCTGCAGTTGGGTCACTCCGAAGGCGTAGTCGAAAAGGAGGACCGCGACCGCATTCTGGGTGCGCTGGACCTGCGCGAACGCGTGGTCGAGGAAATCATGTTGCACCGCTCGGGCATCGAGATGATCGATGCCGGCGACGCACCTGGCGACATTCTCGATCAATGCCTTAAATCGAACCACACCCGCCTGCCCGTGTTTCGCGACGAACAGGAAAACATCATCGGCGTCATCCACGCCAAGGATCTGCTGCGCGCCATGTACAAGCTGATCGGCGGCCCCGAAGGCGACGCCGGTGCGCTCAAGAAATTCGACATCTCCGAAGTCGCTATGGAGCCCTATTTCGTCCCGGAAACCTCGACGCTGGACGAACAGATGCGCCAGTTCCTGCACCGGCGCACGCATTTTGCGCTGGTGGTGGATGAATACGGGTCGCTGCAGGGGCTCATCACCCTGGAAGACATCCTGGAAGAAATCGTGGGCGAGATCACGGATGAATTCGACCCGCTCGCAGAGCATCCGGTCAAGACGTCGGGCGACGGGCAATTCATCGTCGATGGCGCGATGACGATCCGCGACCTGAACCGCGCCAACGACTGGAACCTGCCGGATGACGAGGCAAATACCGTCGCGGGGCTTGTCATTCACGAGGCCCAGATGATCCCGACGCGCGGACAGGTGTTTTCCTTCCACGGGTTCCGCTTCGAGGTGATGGCGCGCGAGGGCAACCGCATCACGCAGCTCAAGATCCGCGTGCTGTGAACGCGGCGCCCGGCGCGGTCGCGCCGATCAGGCGCGCAGCCGCAGCCCTTCGGGATCGAACGGCGGCTCGGCCAATACCGTGGCCTTGTGCGGCACGCCCAGCACCATGACCTCCACGGTATCGCCCGCCGTCACGCCCCGCACGAACCCCAGCGCCAGCGACATCCCCACACCATAGCCATAAGCCCCGGACGTGACCCGCCCCACCGGCTGGCCGTCGTGAAAGATAGGCTCGCCGCCCGTGGCATCCGCGTTCGATGCATCGGTTGCGGCTGCGTCCAGCGCAATGATCGCCAGCTGCTCGCGCGCAGGCTGGGCCAGTGTCTGCGCCAATGCGCCGTGGTTCAGAAACGCCTTGTCCATCTTGCACAGCCGCGACAGCCCGACCTCCTGCGGCCAGTATTCGGGCGAATATTCCCGCCCCCACGAGCCATAGCCCTTTTCGATCCTCAGCGACATCAGCGCGCGGCTGCCGACCGGCCCTGCCCCCACCGCACGCGCCCCGGCCATCAGGGCCGCAAACAGCGCGGATTGATCTTCCGTCGCGCAATGCAGCTCCCATCCCAGATCGCCGGTGAACGACACCCTGAGCGCGAGGCACCGCACGCCGCTCACCTCGATCCACCGGGCCCGCATGAAAGGAAACTCGGCTGTTTCCAGCGAAGTCTCCGTCAGCGGCTGCAAGATGTCTCGGGCCCGGGGGCCTGCCACGTTGAAGCCGCACATCGCCTCGGTGCGGCTCTCGAAGGTTGTTCCCTTCGGCAGCGGCACCGCCTTGAAGAACCGCTGGTGATAGCGTTCTGCCATGCCCGACCCGATGATCCAGAATTCATCCTCGGCAAGCCGCGTCACCGTGAAATCCCCCGCGACCCCGCCACGCACACCGATGAGCGGCGTCAGGCATGATCGCCCGACCGCGCCCGGCATCCGGTTGGCAAAAACGGCGTTAAGCCACGCCTCAGCCCCCGGTCCGCGACAGACGTATTTCGCGAAATTGGAGATGTCGATGACGCCCGCCGTTTCGCGCAGCATCCGGGCCTCGCGGCCCACCACGTCCCACCACGGCTGGCGGGTGAAGCCATGGGTCTGGTCCTCGGCCCCGATCTCGTCGCCGAAATACAAGGGATGCTCCCAGCCATAGTTCAGCCCGAACACCGCGCCCATCTGCCTTTGCGCCCCATGGACCGGACGCAGCCGCGCGGGGCGGCCGGCGCTGCGTTCCTCGTTGGGAAAATGGATCTTGAAGCGGTTGGCATATTGATCGCCGACCCGCGCCTTGGTGAAGGCCTTGTCCGCCCAATCGCCGAACCGCGCCACGTCCCAGGCGAACATGTCATAGCGGCTTTCGCCGGTGACGATCCAGTCGGCGGCCAACAGCCCCATGCCGCCCGATTGCGAGAACCCCGGAATGATCCCGTTGCAGCAAAAATAGTTCGACCGCTCCGGCACCGGACCGAACAACACGTTGCTGTCGGGAGACCAGATCATGGGTCCGTTGATCACCCGCTTGATCCCGGCCGTTCCCACCGCGGGCACCCGCGCGATCGCACGCATCATGTTATCCTCGATCCGCTCGAGGTCATCTGCAAAAAGCTCATGCCCGAAGCCCTGCGGCGTGCCCTCCTCGGCCCAGAACCGCACGTCTTTCTCATAGGCGCCGACCAGCAGGCCCTTGCCCTCCTGGCGCAGGTAATATTCGCCGTCGCGGTCCGCCACAGAGGGCAGACGCCGGTCCAGCCCGGCAATCTCGGCGATGGTTTCGGTAACAAAGTACTGATGCTCGGTCGGTTGCAGCGGCAAGGTGATCCCGGCCAGCGCCGCAACCTCGCGCCCCCAGAGGCCCGCAGCGTTGACCACCCATTCGGTGGCGATGTCGCCCTTTGGCGTGCGCACGATCCAGCTGCCGTCGCGCTGCTGGTCGGTCCCGGTCACCGGGCAGAAGCGGATGATCTCGGCCCCCGCGGCACGCGCGCCCGCAGCATAGGCATTGGTGACACCCGAGGGGTCCACATTGCCGCCCGACGGCTCGTACATGATGCATCGGATGCCATCGTAATCGACCAGCGGATGCAGCGCCTCCGCCTCCGCGCGGCTGACCTCGTGGAACTTCAGCCCATAGTATTTCGCCTTTGCCGCCTGCAGGCGCAGCTGATGTTCGCGCGCTTCCGTCTGGGCCAGGTACAGCGATCCGGGCTGGAACACGCCGCAGCTTTGTCCCGTTTCCGCCTCCAGCGCATTGTAGAGATCCATCGTATAGTTCTGGATCCGGGTGATGTTGTTGTTGTCATGCAGCCCGTGGATGTTCGCGGCCGCGTGCCAGGTAGAACCTGACGTCAGCTCGTCGCGCTCCAGCAGCACCACGTCGGTCCATCCCATCCGGGTCAGGTGATAGAGGATGGAGCAGCCGATAACGCCGCCTCCGATGATGACGGCCTGGGCATGGGTGCGCATGGGAGGGTCCTGATGTTGGCTTTGCTGTCGCTTATCCTGACGCGGTATCACTGATCCCGATAGGCGATTTGCGACAAGATCGGTCGCCGCTTTACAAGGCCTCGGCCAGAACGTCCGGGTCGGCCGAGGCGCGCAGCGCATCGCGGTCCGGCCCGAAGGGCATCGTCTCGAGCGCGCGGGACAGTTCGCGCGCCGCAATCTTTCTGGCCGCCGCGCCGAGACCCGCATCGGGGTGTCGCATCAGCCCCGACAGGACCTGCTGCAGACGCTGCTGCACCTCAAGCGTCGCGGCCCCGTCGCGCGACATCGCACCGAACCCGTCCCGCAGCAGGTCGTCGGGATCCAGCGGTGCGACATGCAGATGCCCCAGCAGAACCTCAGGCGCGCCCTGCGTCTCGTCCTTGTAATCCGACAGGATCCGCCCGATCCGCGTGATCACATCGATCGCTGTACCCGGATCGTTGATGCCCGCCGATAGCGCTTTGGACCCGATTTCACCCATGACGACCAGTCCGAACCGCGGATCCTGCTCAAAGGTCCGCACATCCCCCAGTACGATTCCGTCGCGCAGCGCCGATTCAAGCGCGTCCCAATCGCGGGCCTCGCCCGAGACTTCGAGAAGCGGCGCATTCAGCAGCACGAAGCTGCCGATGTTGCGGGTAAAGAACAGCTCGACCCCCTGCGCGCTGGCCGCCGCATTCAGCGCCTCGGGATAGATCTGCTGCACATAGCCGCTCGCCCATGCCCCGATTGACCGCGTACCCTCCGGCGGCGCACCGGTGAGCGGTCGCGCACCGAGGCACGGGGTCTCCAGCCGTTCGCGGAACCGCGTGCGGGTGACGTCCTCGACCTGTCGGGTCGTATCCATGAGCTGCCCGAAGCCTTGCAGGTGCAGCACCCAGCGGATCAGGTAGACCACGATCACCACGATCACGAGCACGGTCATGCAAAACAGCACGAAGGCGCGGTCGTCGCCATAGACCTCAAGCTCGCGCAG
>JBFFQZ010000096.1:0-9296 GCA_041573235.1 Sulfitobacter sp.
GCAAGTTGTGGCAATACGATGTTCTCGAGCGCCGTGAATTCCGGCAACAGGTGATGGAACTGATAGATGAACCCGATATCCTCCCGCCGCACCGCAGTGCGTGCCGCATCACGCCTGCCGGTCATGTCCTTGCCCGCGATCCGCACCCGACCCGCATCGGGCGTGTCCAGCAGCCCCGCAATGTGCAGCAGCGTCGATTTGCCCGCCCCGGACGGCGCGACAAGGGCCACGACCTCGCCCGTGGCGACCGTCAGGTCGATGCCGCGCAGCACCGTGACCTCGTTGGGCTTGCCGTGGTTGTAGGCCTTGGTGATGCCCGACAGGCTGAGGACCGGATCACTCATAACGTAACGCCTCTACGGGGTTCATGCGCGCGGCACGGCGCGCGGGAAAGATCGTCACGACAAACGACAGCCCCAGCGACAGCGCCACCGCCGAGAACACATCGCCCGCCTGCAGCCTGGCGGGCAGGAAATAGATTCCACGGATCGACGGATCCCACGCGTTCCCCCCCGACATCCAGTTCACGAAGCCGAAAACCTGATCCACGTAGAGCGCGAACAGACACCCCAGGATCACCCCGACCGCGGTGCCGATCAGCCCGGTAAAGGCGCCACAGATGAAGAACACGCGCAGCACAGAACCCTCGCTCAGCCCCATCGTGCGCAGGATGCCGATGTCGCGGCCCTTGTTCTTGACCAGCATGATCAGGCCCGAAACGATGTTCATGGCAGCGATGAGCACGAGAATAGACAGGATCACGAACATCACGTTGTCCTCGATGTCGAGCGCATTGAGAAACCCCGAAGACGCGTCGCGCCATGTCCAGATCAACGCCGTATCACCCGCCGCAGCCAGGATGTCGGGGGCAATGGCATCAACGGCATCCGGGTGCGTGACCATCACCTCAAGCTCGCTCACCGCGCCTTCGGAATTAAAGAAACTCTGCGCTTCGTCGATCGGCAGATAGGCGCGCGTGCGGTCGATGTCATAGCGCCCGGCGGTAAAGATATAGGTGACTTCATAGGCGTTGACGCGTGGGCTGGTGCCAAAAGCGGTCTTGACCCCGTTGGGCGAGATGATCCTGATCCGGTCTCCGATCCCCGCCCCCAGCGTGCGCGCGACACCTGATCCGATGGCAATTCCTTCGCCAAAACGCGCGATGTCGCCCTGCCCGGTTTCGGGATCCGCGATGCGCGGGATCGTCAACAGGTCCGCAGGCGCGATGCCATAGATCTCGACGCCCGCGTTGTCCTGCCCGAAAGAGGCCATGACCTGCCCCTTGACCAGCGGCGCCACGCGGGTGACGCCTGCCACGCCCGCGACCTCCGCGGCCAATGCCTCGTAATCGCGGATCTTGCGGTCGACCACGCCGTTGGGCTGCACGGTGCCCATCTCGTAGACCGTGACATGGGCGTTGGCTCCGAGGATCGTATCGACGAATTCGGCGCGAAAGCCCGAGCGCACTGCAAGCGTCGCGATCAGCGCGAAAACCGCCAGCGTGATGCCCATCAGGCTGATCCAGGTCATCACGCTGACGCCACCTTCTGCGCGGCGCGCCCGCAGGTAGCGCCATGCGATCATCCACTCGAAGGGGGCGAAGGGTGGGGGTGTCTTGGCCATTTTATCCTGCTCGGTCTTTGATGCGCAACGTGGGGCTTTGCGCCGCCATGGTCAAGGAGGAGCGCAATGCCCGACGTGCGGTCAGGCGCGCCCGCGTCGGCGGAACGGCGCGCGCAGCAGTGACAGGATCACCCCGACCGCGCCCCCGCCCAGCACAAAGCCCACGGCGGCAAAGCTGATCCCGGCAAAGTTGATCGGCAGCGCCGCGCGATAGACGTCCCAGGCCGCCCGCGCGATTTGCGGGTCGGTGAGGCGCGCCGCGTGATAGGCGCGCATGAACTGTCCCTGCCCGTCAAGTGCCGTCAGATCGGCGCTCAACCGCGCGTGTCGGGCAATCGAGCGTGCCATGTCCGCGCGCCGCCGCTCAAGGAACATGGTGCCCTGCATCTGCGCCCGCGCCGCCTCGCGGCTCAGCCCCGTCGCGGCGGCCGATGCGTCGAAATCAACGACCACCTCGCCCAGCGCATCAACGGCACCGCCAAGGCGCTGCCGCGCAGGATCATCGGGTGCTCCTGCGCGGGGGTGGAGCGGCGGTCAGGCCGGTGTGTCTTGCGCGATGGTCACGGCATTTCCACATGCCGCGCGGCGGCCAAGATCAATCCGCGCAGGCGCCCGCCCGCCTAGCCCGGCGTCAGCCGCAACAGCCGCCCGCCAGAGCCGTCGAGGATCAGGATCGCCCCGTCGCGGTCGATCTCGACGTCGCGCACGCGCATCTCTCCGGCCAGGAACCGCTCTTCACCGACGACCCTATCGCCCTCCAGCACGAGCCGTACCAGACCGCCGGGGTTCAGGGATCCGGCCAGCACGTTGCCCTGCCAGCCCTCGAACAACGCGCCCTCATAGAACGCAAAGCCCCCCGGAGCGATCACCGGATCCCAGTAATAACGCGGCGCGGTGAACCCTTCGCCGCGGGGCGCGCCACTGCCCACGGGGCGGCCGCCGTAGTTCACCCCGTAGCTGACCACCGGCCAGCCATAGTTCGCGCCCCTTTCGATCCGGTTCAGTTCATCCCCGCCTGCCGGACCATGCTCCAGCGTCCACAGCACGCCTGTTTCGGGACGGATCGCCGCGCCCTGCACGTTGCGGTGGCCGAGGCTCCAGACCTCGGTTGCGAACGGATTGCCGGGCGCGGCCCCGCCCTGCGGCAGGATGCGCACGACCTTGCCGTAGGTCTTGTCGGGGTCCTGCGCCAAGACCCGCTCGCGCGCCGAGGAATGTTCGCCGGTGGTGACATACAGGAGCCCGCCGTGCGGCACCACGCGGGCGCCATAGTGCATCGGGGTGGGCGACGGCGGATCCTGCACGAAGACATCGCGCAGATCGCTCAGCCGGGTGCCATCGGCGCTCAGCACCGCACGCGCCGCGGCGGTGGCAGAGGTGCCCCCCGGCATCGGCTTGGCGTAGGTCAGGAAAATCACCCGGCTCTGGGCAAAATCCTCGGCCAGGGCCACGTCCAGCAGACCACCCTGCCGCCGCGCGAAAACCTCGGGCACCCCGGCGATGGGCGCGCCCGCCACGCCGTCGCGGATGATGCGCAGGATCCCCTCGCGCTGGGTCACCAGATAGCCGCCATCGGGCAGCACCTCGATGCCCCAGGGCGTGCCAAGACCGGTGGCAAGCACGTCGACCTGCAGCGCCACGCCGCTGGCGCGCGCCGGGGCGCGGGTCTGTGTCGGCCATTCGGGGTCAAACTGCGGCGCGTTCCTGCTGCCTTGCTCCACGCCCTGGGCGCAGGCGGTGGTGGCTAGGGCAAGCGCGGCAAGCGTCAGAGTCCATTTCATCACACATCCTCCTGTCTGTCTGACAAAGGATGGTGCAAAAGCCGCGCAGGTCCAGCCCGCGCGGCAATTCGGGATCAAATGCCTTTGACGACCAGCCCGTGGTAGATCCGGGCGAGCTTTTCGATGGCCTGCTCGGGCGGCAGCTCTTCGCTTTCCCCCGTGCGGCGCGACGTCAGTTCGACCACCCCGTTCTTGAGCCCGCGCGGCCCCACGGTGATCCGCCAGGGCAGGCCGATCAGATCCATCGTGGCGAATTTGCCGCCCGCCCGTTCGTTGCGGTCGTCATAGAGCGGCTCAAGCCCCAGCGCAGTGATGCTGTTGTAGAGCGACTGGCACGCCCCGTCCGCCTCTTCGTCGCCCTGCTTGAGGTTCACGATACCGCAATGGAACGGCGTTACGCCCTCGGGCCAGATGATGCCCTTGTCGTCGTGGCTCGCCTCGATGATCGCGCCCAGAAGGCGGCTGACGCCGATACCGTGGCTGCCCATGTGCACCGGAGTGACCTTGCCGTCCGGCCCCTGCACCGTGGCGCCCATCGCTTCGGAGTATTTGGTACCGAAGTAGAAGATCTGCCCAACCTCGATGCCACGGGCCACGCGGCGGCGCTCTTGCGGGACCTCGTTGAACAGGGCTTCGTCGTGGGTTTCGTCTGTGCGGGCATATTTGCTGGTAAACTCCTCCATGACCGCGGCACATTGCGCGGGATCGTCATAATCGATCTCGCGCTCGCCGAAACGCAGATCGGTCACTGCGCTGTCATAGAAAACCTCCGACTCGCCGGTCTCTGCCAGCACGAGGAATTCATGCGTGTCGTCGCCGCCAATCGGCCCGCTGTCCGCGCGCATCGGGATCGCCTGCAGACCCATCCGCTCGTAGGTGCGCAGATAGCTGACCAGATGCCGGTTGTAGGCGTGCATCGCGTCTTCCCTGGTCAGGTCGAAATTATACCCGTCCTTCATGAAGAACTCGCGCCCGCGCATCACGCCAAAGCGCGGCCGCATCTCGTCGCGGAATTTCCACTGGATGTGATAGAGCGTCAGCGGCAGATCCTTGTACGATCCCACGTGGCTGCGGAAGATGTCGGTGATCATCTCCTCGTTGGTCGGACCGTAGAGCATATCGCGTCCCTGCCGGTCCTTAATGCGCAACATTTCCTCGCCGTAATCGTCATAACGGCCGCTTTCGCGCCAAAGGTCGGCGGGTTGCAGCGTTGGCATCAGCATCGGAATATGGCCCGCGCGGATCTGTTCCTCGTGGACGATATTCTCAAGCTTGCGCAGGACCTTGAAGCCCAGCGGCAGCCACGAATAGATACCGGCGGCATTCTGCTTGATCATGCCCGCACGCAACATGTACCGGTGGCTGACGATCTGCGCCTCCGATGGCGTCTCTTTCAAAACGGGCAGAAAATACCGGCTCAAACGCATGGGGTGCTCCTTGTCTAGGTTTGGCGACTGAGTAAGCCAAAGCCCATCACGATACAATCGGCAAGCGGCACAGACGTGCAGATACCGCAAGCCGCGCCTTGATGTTCGCGCGCGGCGTTTGCAGTGGTTCTGGCACGGCGAAAAAAATGCAGCCAACAGACGCGAACGCCCGGGTATCCGTGTCATTGCCAACGCTTCATGCCGAAACGCAGGCGCTGCGGGCGCGGGAACCGCAGCGGATCGGAGCGACGGCGCCCGCCGCCTACCTGTCGGTCCTTATCGTGATCGGCACCCGGATACGTCGCTGACCCTTGAAACCACGCCGCCCATGGGCGATGAAGATGCCAGACACTGCGGAGTGAACGATGGCCCTGCCAATCCGAGACCAGATGAAATATTGGGGCCTTGCCGCCGTCGTCTTCATGACGGTGCTGTGGTTCATGGGCGACGTGCTGCTGCCCTTCGTGCTTGGCGGGGCGCTGGCCTATTTTCTGGATCCCGTGGCCGACCGGCTTGAGCGTCTGGGGCTGAGCCGCGCGCTGGCGACTGCGCTGATCACGGTCGTCGCGGTGATGATCTTCGTGATCATGGCGCTGCTGGTGATCCCCACGTTGGTCGCGCAGACCGTCAATCTGATCGAAATCGCGCCAGACCTCACGCGCCGTCTCAGTACCGCGCTGACCGAACGCTTCCCGTCGATCCTTGAACAGGATTCGACCCTGCGCACCTCGATCAACTCGCTCGGCACGGCGGTTCAGAAACGCGGCGGCGAGCTTTTGGAGACCGCGCTCAGCTCGGCTGCCGGGATCATCAACGTCATCATGCTGTTCGTGATCGTGCCGGTGGTGGCGGTGTATATGCTGCTCGACTGGGACCGTATGGTGGCACAGATCGACCGGTTGCTGCCGCGCGACCATGCGCCCGTGATCCGCAAGCTGGCACATGAGATCGACGTCACGCTCGCGGCCTTCATCCGCGGCATGGGCACCGTATGCCTGTGTCTGGGCACCTATTACGCGATCGCGCTGATGCTGGTGGGGCTGCAATTCGGGCTTGTCGTGGGGTTCATCGCCGGGCTTGTGACGTTCATTCCCTACCTCGGTGCGCTGATCGGTGGCGCGTTGGCCATTGGCCTCGCGCTGTTCCAGTTCTGGGGTGATTGGCTGTCCATCGCGATGGTCGGCGGCGTCTTCGTCATAGGCCAGGTGATCGAAGGCAACGTGCTGACGCCCAAGCTGGTAGGCAGTTCGGTCGGGCTGCATCCGGTGTGGCTGATCCTGGCGCTGGCGGTTTTCGGCACGATGTTCGGCTTTGTCGGCATGCTGGTCGCGGTGCCGATGGCGGCGGCGATGGGCGTCATCGCGCGCTTCGCGGTCGAGCAATACCGGCAAAGCCTGCTCTACCGCGGCACCGAAACCGCCACCCCCGCGGACGAGCGGGACGAGGCATAAGATGGCCGAACAGCTTGGTCTGGATCTGCCCGTGCGCACGGCACGGGGGCGAGACGACTTTCTGGTCGCGCCGTCGAACGCCATGGCGGTCGCGATGATCGAAAACTGGCGCAACTGGACGGACGGAAAACTGGTGCTGAGCGGACCCGAGGGCGCGGGCAAGACGCACCTTGTCCACGTCTGGGCCGAAGCGGCCGACGCACGGATCATCTCGGCTCGGGACCTGGACACGGACAACGTGGCGGCCAACGCGCAGTCCCCCATCGCCGTCGAGGACGTCCACCTGATCGCTACCGACCCCGAGGCGCAAACCGCACTGTTTCACCTGCACAACCTTGTTCTCGCAGAGCGTCATCCGCTGCTGCTGACAGGCACCGGGCCGGTCACGCACTGGGGCCTGACCCTTCCGGATCTGCAAAGCCGGATGCGCGGCACTCTCGAAGCCGATATCGCGGCCCCCGACGACGCGCTGCTCTCGGCGCTCCTGGTCAAACTGCTGGGCGACCGGCAGCTGATGCCGCGCCCCGACGTCGTGCCCTATCTGCTGAAACGCATGGACAGGTCCTTTGCCGCGGCGCAGGCGGTCGTGGCCGCACTTGACGCCACCAGCCTTGCCCGCAAACGCCCCATCACCCGTGCTCTCGCCGCCGAGGTACTGGACAAACACCCCTAGGCTGCGCGATAACGGGACTTCGAAAGACCATCGTTTTCTTCCTGATACATTTTACCGCGACAAGGCCATATGTCTGACGCCGATTTCCTCACTGCGCCCTTCGCTCCGCCCGTTGAACTGCCCGACCTGGACCTGTCCGGCCCCGCGCGGTTCCAAAACCGCGAGCTCAGCTGGCTGGGCTTCAACTGGCGCGTGCTGGAAGAGGCCGAGAACCCGCGCGTCCCTTTGCTGGAGCAGTTGCGCTTTCTGTCCATTTCCGCCGACAACCTCGATGAATTCTACACCGTGCGCGTGGCGGGCCTGCGTGAACTGGCGCAGGCAGGCAACACAACACCCGCCGCCGACGGGCTGACCCCGGCCGAACAGCTGGTGCTGATCAACCAGAACGCCCGCGCGCTGATGATGTCGCAACAGCGCGTGCTGGTGGAGCTGCTGCGCAAGCTTGACGATCAGAACATCATGCTCGAAGGGCTGGACGACCTGACCGAACAGGACCTCAGGGCACTGGACGAAACCTTCCTCAATCAGGTCTTTCCGGTCCTGTCGCCCCTCGCGATCGATCCCGCGCACCCCTTTCCCTTCATCCCCAACACCGGATATGCGCTGGCCGTACAGCTTGAACGCATCCGCGACAAACGCCCCCTTCAGGCACTGCTGCCGATCCCGGCGCAGATTGACCGCTTCGTGTCGCTGCCCGCGCCCGAGGGCTGCATGCGCTACCTGCCGCTCGAGAAATTGCTGGTGCTCAAGATACCGGACCTGTTCCCGGGCTACAGGCTCAAGGCGCATTTCGACTTTCGCGTGCTGCGCGACAGCGATCTCGAGGTCGAGGACGAGGCCGAAGACCTCGTGCGCGAATTCGAAGTCGCCCTCAAGCGGCGGCGCCGGGGCGAGGTCGTGCGCCTGACACATTCCGCCGGCGCCCCCGAAAAGCTGAAAAGCGTGATCATGAAGGAGCTGGGCGCGCGCCCCCAGGATACGATCGAAATCGACGGCATGATCGGCATCGACGATCTGGCAGAGCTGGTCACCGATGCCCGCCCCGATCTGCTCTGGCCGCAGTTCACCCCGCGGATTCCCGAACGCGTCACCGATCACGAGGGCGACATGTTCGCCGCCATCCGGTCCAAGGACATGCTCCTGCACCACCCCTATGAGACTTTCGACATGGTCATCCGCTTCCTGCAACAGGCGGCGCGGGACCCCAACGTCGTGGCGATAAAACAGACCCTCTACCGCACCTCGCGCGACAGCCCCATTGTCGAAGCCCTGTGCGAGGCCGCCGAGGACGGCAAATCGGTGACCGCGCTGGTCGAGCTGAAGGCCCGCTTCGACGAAGCCGCAAACATCCGCCAGTCCCGGCGGCTGGAACGCGCGGGCGCGCATGTGGTCTACGGGTTCATCGACCTCAAGACCCACGCGAAAATCTCGACCGTGGTCCGTCGCGAAGGCCGCGAACTGGTGACCTACACACACTACGGCACCGGCAATTACCACCCGATCACGGCGCGCATCTATACAGACCTGTCGCTGTTCACCTGCGACAAGAAACTGGGCCGCGATGCGACCAAGGTCTTCAACTATCTATCCGGCTACGCTCCTCCGGAGCAACTCGACAATCTGGCGATCTCGCCGATCACGCTGAAACCGCGCCTGCTCGAAATGATCGCGGCAGAAGCCGCGCACGCCAGAAACGGCAAACCCGCCGAGATCTGGGCCAAGATGAACAGCCTCGTCGACAGCGAGATCATCGACGCCCTCTATGCGGCCTCGAATGCAGGCGTCCAGATCAGCCTCGTGATCCGCGGCATCTGCGGCCTGCGCCCCGGAATCAAGCGTCTGTCCGAAAACATTCGCGTCAAATCCATCGTCGGCAGGTTTCTCGAACATTCACGCATCGTCTGCTTCGGCAACGGCCACGGGCTGCCACACAAGAAAGCGCGGGTTTTCATCTCCTCCGCCGACTGGATGGGCCGCAACCTGAACCGGAGGGTCGAAACGCTGGTCGAGATCCAGAACCCGACCGTACAGGCGCAGATCACAAGCCAGATCATGGCGGCAAACCTCGCCGACATCGCGCAAAGCTGGGTCATGGCGCCCGATGGCACCTTCTCGCGCCCCGACCTTCCCGAAGGCCAGTTTGCCTTCAACTGTCACCGCTTCTTCATGGAAAACCCTTCGCTCTCCGGGCGAGGCACCGCTGGCGCCTCCGACGTGCCACAACTCACCCACACGGAGGATTGAGGCACCACAGCTGCCCCTTGCACCCTTCTACAAATACCTCCCCCAACCCGCCATCCGCGCGGCCGTCGCGGACACAAACGCAACCCCGCCCCACCCA
>JBFFQZ010000097.1:0-9253 GCA_041573235.1 Sulfitobacter sp.
GCAGGAAGGAAATCGCCTCGAGGTTCTCACGCCCGCCATGGATGTTGGGCACCCATTCGCCGTCTTTGCGCGAATAATCACGGTAGAGCATCGAGGCCACGGCATCCACCCGCAGCCCGTCGACGTGGTGTTCCTTGAGCCAGTAGAGCCCGTTCGCGACGAGGTAATTCGACACCTCCCGACGCCCGTAGTTGTAGACCAGCGTATTCCAGTCCGGGTGGAACCCCTCGCGGCGATCCGCGTGTTCGTAAAGCGGCGTGCCGTCGAACCGGCCCAGCCCATGCTGGTCCTCGGGGAAATGCCCCGGCACCCAGTCGAGGATCAGGCCTATGTCAGCCGCATGGCAGGCTTCGACCAACGCGCGGAATTCCTCAAGCGTGCCATGGCGGATCGTAGGGGCATAAAGCCCGACTGGCTGATAGCCCCAGGACCCGTCGAAGGGAAACTCGGATATCGGCATCAGTTCAATATGGGTGAATCCCATGTCGCGTGCATAGCTGACGAGGCTTTCGGCAAGTTCGAGGTAGGACAGCGGGCGGTTACCCTCTTCTGGCACGCGCCGCCAGGACCCCAGGTGCACCTCGTAGACCGATATCGGCTGATCGATACGGTGCAGCGCCTCGCGTTTGCCCATCCAGGCGCCATCGGCCCAGTCGTGCCCGCCCAGGCTGCGCACGACCGATGCGGTCCGCGGCGGATGCTCGGCCCCAAAGCCGAAAGGGTCCGCCTTTTGCGGCAGCAGATGGCCATCGCCATCCAGCAGTTCGTATTTGTATGCATCCCCGTCGCCCACACCCGGCACGAAGATCTCCCAGACGCCGGTCTGGCCTCGCTTGCGCATCAGGTGGCGGCGACCGTCCCAATCGTTGAAATCGCCCACGACGGACACCCGCCGCGCGTTGGGCGCCCAGACGGCAAAATGCGTGCCTGCGCTGCCTTCATGCGTCATCACATGCGCACCAAGGACCGTCCACAGGTTCAGATGCGCGCCCTCGCCGATCAGATGTTCATCCAGCGCGCCCAGCACCGGACCAAAGCGGTACGGATCCTGGGCGATCCATTCATGCCCCCCCCGCGAGACGCGCAGCAGGTAGGTGAACGGCTTCTTGCGGCGGGTGTCCTGCCCGGCGAAAACACCCGGCGCACCGGGGACCGGGGCCAGCGCCAACACACGCCGCCGCGTCTTGGCGTCCAGCACCTCGATACTGTCGGCGCCGGGGACAAAGGCACGCAGGATCAGCGCGCCATCCACGTCATGCAAGCCCAGAACCGAAAACGGATCGGGGTGGCAGCCCTGTGCGATCTGTTGGGCGTCTGTCGGATGGATCATCGTGACGTTGTCCCCTTTCGGAAGGCGTTGCGGCGGTTGTGTCAGCCCTGCTTGAGCGAGGTGGCGTTCCAGATCTCACGCGCGTAGCCGGTGATTGTGCGATCGGACGAAAACCACCCCATTCCGGCCGTATTCAGCGCCGCCATGCGAGTCCACCCGGTCACGTCCCGATAGGCACTGTCGACGCGGCGCTGGGCGTCAAAATAGCTGTCGAAATCGCAGGTGACCAAAAAATAGTCATGTTCATACAGGTTGCGCAGCAAGCCGTCATAGCGGTGCGCGTCGCCGCCCGAAAACACGCCGTCCGCGATCTGGCCCAGAACCCGCGTCAACCGCGGGCTTGCCTCAATCGCGGCGCGGGCGAAACCGGGCTGCTCCCTGCGCGCGACCACTTCCTCGGCGGTCAACCCGAACAGAAAGAAATTCTCGGCGCCGACATGTTCGCGGATTTCGACGTTTGCGCCGTCCAGCGTGCCGATGGTCGGGCTGCCATTGAGCGACAGTTTCATGTTGCCTGTCCCCGACGCTTCCTTGCCCGCGGTCGAGATCTGTTCAGACAGATCCGACGCCGGGATCAGAACCTCAGCCATGGAGACATTGTAGTTTTCCGGAAAGACGACCTGCAACAGATCGCGCGTGGCCTTGTCGCCATTGATCGTGCGGGCCACGTCGTTGATCAGGTGAATGATCGACTTGGCCATCACATAGCCCGGCGCCGCCTTGCCCCCGAAAATCTTGACGCGGGGTGTCCAGTCGCCATTGGGCTGGTCGCGGATGTCGTTCCACAGGGCGATTGTCTCAAGAATATTCATCAGCTGGCGTTTGTATTCGTGGATCCGTTTGATCTGCACGTCGAACATGGCCGACGGGTCGATCACCACGCCGTCACGCGCCTTGAGCCAATGGGCCAGACGCTCCTTGTTGAGCCGCTTCGCGCTGCGGAATCTGTCCTGAAAGGCCGCGTCATCCACATGGGCGCGCAAGCCCTCAAGCTGCTCCAGATGATCGGGCCAGTCGGTGCCGATAGTGTCGTTGATCAGGTTCCTCAGCGGCGGATTCGAGGAATAGAGCCACCGGCGCGGCGTGATGCCGTTGGTCTGGTTCAGGATGCGGTCGGGATAGGCGGCGTTCAGATCGTGGAACACCGTTTTCCGGACCAGATCGGAATGCAACGCCGACACGCCGTTCACCGCATGCGCCATGATAAAGGCCAACTCGCCCATCTTGACTTCACCGTTCTCGATGATCCGGATGCCACTGCCCGTCGCAAACAGATGGGTTTCCTGGATCATCTCGATGATCCGGTGGTGGCGCGGCAGGATGCGCGCAAACAGCCCCTCCGGCCAACGTTCAAGCGCCTCCGGCAGCAGCGTGTGGTTGGTGAAGGCCAGGCATTCCCGCGCTGTCACGATCGCCCTGTCGATCGGCATGCCGTGCACATCCGCCAACAGGCGCACCAGCTCGGGGCCCGCGATGGCGGGGTGCGTGTCATTCAGCTGGATCGCGACGTGATCGGCCAACTCTTCCAGGTCATACCCCTCTGACAGCAGCCGCCGCAGCACGTCCTGAATGGACGCGGAGGTAAAGAAATACTCCTGCTTGAGCCGCAATTCCTTGCCCTTTTCGGTGGTGTCGTCCGGATAGAGCACGCGCGAAATCGTCCGTGCGAGACTTTCGGGCGCATTCGCCGCAAGGTAATCGCCACGGTTGAAGCTTTCCAGGTCGAACAGCTTTTCCGGCTTCGCCGCCCACAGCCGCAGCGTGTTGGCCCATTGCCCCTTCCAGCCCACCACCGGCGTGTCATAAGCCGAGGCGATCACAGTCTCGTCGGGATGCCACACCGCCCTGCCGTCCGTCCCGCTCACGTAACCGCCGAAATGAATGGGGTACGACACCTCGGGGCGCTCGAACTCCCATGCGTGGCGCTGTTTGAGCCAGCCCTCCGCCGTCTCGATCTGCTTGCCGTCTTCGAAATGCTGTTCGAACAGGCCATGTTCGTAGCGGATGCCATAGCCGTAGGCCGGGATCGCGAGAGTGGACAGGCTGTCGAGGAAACAGGCCGCCAGACGCCCCAGCCCCCCGTTGCCCAGAGCGGCGTCAGGTTCGTCCGCGACAATGCGGTCATAGGGCTGGCCCAGCGCCTCAAGCGCGGCGCGGGCCATGTCCTCGACCCCAAGGTTCATCGCGACATCCTCGATCAGGCGGCCCATCAGGAATTCCATCGACAGGTAGTAGACCCGCTTGGATTTCGTTTCATAGGTCTTGCGGGTCGAGGCGAACCACGGATCGACCACCAGATCGCGCAGCGTCAGCGAAAGCGACATGCGCCAGTCATAGACCGTCGCATGGTCGGGGTCCTTGCCCAGGGACGTCTTGAGATGGTGGCAAATGCCCTCACGGATCGCATCTACGTCAACATCTGTCAGAAGATCTTTTGCCATTCTCTTGTTCTCTGCTCATCGGTGGGCAATCGGGTGATTGCATGGGAATAATCGCTTAGGCTGAATGTGCCGCCTGCTCGGAGTCAACTTCATGCGCCCAGGGCGGATTGGCGCCTGCACGCGAGACTGTCACGGCCGCCACCCGGGCGCCACGCTCCAACGCACCCGCCATGCCTTGTGCATCAATTGTTGCAATACCTTCGCGGGTCAACAGCCCTTGCTGTGCAAGGCCCGCCAGAAGGCCCGCATTGAAGGTATCGCCCGCCCCGACGGTATCGGCGACCTTGACCTTCATAGCGGGCACCTCGACGCTGGCATCTTCGCCGAATATCGCGCTTGCACCGGCACTGCCGCGGGTCACGACGACAATGCCGGGGCCCTGATCCCGGAGTATCTTCGCCTTTTCCATCAAGGGGGCGCCGCCCGGCACCATCCAGTCGAGATCTTCGTCCGACACCTTCAGGATGTCGACATGCGCGATCAGCTTGTCCAGCCGCGCGCGATAACGCGCCTCGTCGCGAATGAAGCTGCGGCGGATGTTCGGATCCGCAATGATCACCCGCGTGCCCGCTTCGCGCAGGGCAAGCGCAAGATAGAACTCCGCAGCCGGTTCGCTGATCATGCTGATGCCGCCAAAATACAGCGCCGACACGTCATTGGGGATCTGCGGCGCGTCAGCAGGGTCCAACATGCGGCCAGCGGTGTTTTCATCGTAGAACACATAGGTCGCGTGACCATCGACAAGATCGACGAACGCAAGCGTGGTCGGGCGGTCAGACAGCACGAGCTGATCCGTGGCAACGCCGCTGGCACGAAGTTCATCCCGCAGGATCGTGCCAAAAAGATCCGTCGATATCCCCGAGACAAAGCCGGTCCTGACCCCCAGACGTCCCAGGGCAATCGCAGTGTTGAAGATCGCCCCGCCCGCATGGGGCACGTAGCTTTGCCGCCCCGTGGTGTCCGCCGACGGGATCATGTCAATCAGCGCTTCGCCACAGCACAGGATCACGGCGCATGCCCCGGATCACTTGTGGATGTAACCGGAACAAGGCCGGAAAAATCGATAGCAGCAGCCAGCGATCCGGAAACCACACGCTCGGCATTTGGGATATCGTTCGTCTCTGCCCGCCGACGCGCCGCCATGGGGTCCAGCCCGTGGTCAAGCCAGCGCGCAATCAGCCGTTCCCGCAACACCGGCACGGGCGTGGCAAGCATGACGCTGAGATCCCAGATCTCCGCAAGATCGCTCCAGCCGGGTTCATCCAACAGCAGATAGTTTCCTTCGACGATCGCGATGTCCGTCTGCGGGGTCAGCACCCCTCCGGCCACGATCGCGGCGTCACGGGTCCTGTCGAAAACCGGAAAGAACACTTCGTCATCATGGGCAACGCGGCGCAACAGATCCCGGAAACCGTTGACGTCGAACGTCTCGGGTGCGCCCTTGCGGTCAAGCAATCCGCGCGCGCGCAGGATGTCGTTCGACATATGCCAGCCGTCCATCGGCACGACAGCAGCGTTATGGCCGCCGGCGGTCAGCTGCCCCGCCAGTGTCTGCGCGAGGGTGGATTTGCCGCTGGCCGGTGCACCTGCGACCGCAACAAGCAATCGCCGCCCCTTGCGGGGCGACGACAGGATGGCATCCACAAGTGCTGCAATCCGTTCAAGCTTTTGCATTACATCGCCTCAACGCCCTCCGGCACCGACGCGCCGGTCATGTAGGACACCGCGTCGGACATCTTGTGTTCCTTGGGGTCGATGACGCACAGCCGCTTGCTCAGGCGGTGGATATGGATCCTGTCCGCGACCTCGAACACATGCGGCATATTGTGACTGATGAGGACAATCGGGATGCCGCGCGACTTCACGTCCTGGATCAATTCCAGCACGCGCCGGGATTCCTTGACCCCCAGCGCCGCCGTCGGCTCATCGAGGATCACGACCTTCGAGCCGAAAGCGGCCGCCCGCGCAACCGCAACGCCCTGGCGCTGTCCGCCCGACAGGGTCTCGACCGCCTGATTGATGTTCTGGATGGTCATCAGCCCCAGTTCGGACAGCTTGTCGCGAGCGAATTTCTCCATCGCCGGACGGTCAAGCTGTCGCAGCCACTTGCCCCGGAACCCCGGCTTGCGCAGTTCCCGGCCCATGAACATGTTGTCGGCAATCGACAGCGCCGGTGACATCGCCAGTTGCTGATAGACCGTTTCGATCCCCGCATCGCGCGCCTCCAGCGGGGACTGGAACTTCACCCTCTTGCCTTCGAGGTATACTTCGCCCTCATCGGGGATCACCGCCCCCGACACCGCCTTGATCAAGGTCGATTTCCCGGCACCGTTATCGCCGATCACGGCAAGAACTTCGCCCGGATAGAGTTCAAAATCCGCGTGGTCCAGCGCCGTGACCCTGCCATAGCGCTTGACCAGGCCCACACCTTTGAGAATCGGTTCCATCTTGCTGATACCTTTCTGATACACTGGTCGTCCGCGACGGCCCCAATGATGAGCGCGCCAATGAGCAGGAACGTCCATTGCGCATCCGCGCCAAGCAGTCGCAAGCCCAGTGTGAACACCCCGACGATCAGCGCCCCGAACAACATGCCCAGAATCGAGCCACGGCCGCCAAACAACGAGATGCCACCGATCACCACGGCGGTGATGCTTTCGATATTGCCCAGCTGTCCCGAGGTCGGCGACACGGAGCCGATGCGCCCGATGAGCGCCCAACCCGCAAAGGCACAGATCAGCCCGGACAACATGTAAATCGAAATCAGGACCTTGTTGACCTGAACTCCCGACAGTTCGGCCGCTTCGGGATCGTCCCCGATGGCATAGACATGGCGCCCATAGGCCGTGTGTTTCAAGATATAGGCCAGCAGGAAAATCAGCGCGACCATGAAGATCACACCGACGGTAAACACAGCCCCCCCCACGTTGACCTTTGCACCGAACAGATGCAGCAGCGGCGCTTCGGCCGCGATTTCCTGACTGCGGATTGTTTCATTGGCCGAATAGAGGAAATTCGTTGCCAGAACGATCTGCCACATGCCGAGGGTGACGATGAACGGCGGCAGCTTCACCTTTGCGACCAGCCAGCCGTTGATGAAGCCGCAGAACGTACCGACCGCAAGACCGCAGAAGATCGCCACCGGCGCCGGGATGCCATAGCGGAACGTGAACTGTCCCATCACGACCGAACTGAGAACCATGATCGCTCCGACGCTCAGATCAATCCCCGCCGTCAGAATCACCAGTGCCTGCGCGGCCCCCAGGATGCCGACAATCTGCACCTGTTGCAGGATGAGGGTCATGGCGAAGGGGGAAAAGAACTTGGACCCCAGAAGAAGGCCGAAAACGATGATGGCCGCAACCAGGACAATCAGCGGGACAAGAGCAGGCGTCTGATGCAGCGCATGCTGGAATTTATGGACGAATCCACCGCGATGATCCTCAAAGGTGGCGATATCTGCGGCACTGTTCGACAGGCTACTTTCGAAGTCCTGTCCTTTCGTTGTCTCGGACATGTGTTCCTCCTCCGCGTCGGCATCGGGCAGGCCTGAATCAGGCGGCCACCACATCCGAACAGGCATTTTTCAATGTACCATACCCGGAAGGCGTTCTGTGCCGCCTCCCGGATAGGCAATGCTCAGATGCGCGGGTTAACCCCAGCAGCGATCCGTGCCTTCTGCGACCGAAATGGAGTCGACGCCATCGACAGGCTGATCGGTCACGAGCGCCACACCGGTGTCAAAGAAATCCTTCCCCGGCGTTGGCTCTGGCTTCTTGCCGTCTTTTGCCCAGGCCACGATCGCCTCGACACCAAGCGAGGCCATGAGCAGCGGATACTGCTGCGATGTCGCGCCGATCACACCGTCCGCGATGTTCTGAACACCGGGGCAACCGCCATCGACCGAAACGATCAGCACGTCGTTTTCACGGCCAATCGCCTTGAGCGCCTGATAGGCACCGGCAGCGGCTGGTTCGTTGATCGTGTAGACCACATTGATTTCCGGATCCGCCGCCAGAAGGTTTTCCATCGCCTTGCGGCCACCCTCTTCGTTGCCGGCAGTCACATCATGGCCGACAATCCGCGGATCGGTCTCATCGCCCCACCTGCTTGGGTCGGCAATGTCGATCCCGAACCCTTGCATGAAGCCCTGGTCGCGCAGGACCCCGACGGTCGGCTGCGAAACAGCCAGGTCAAGCATCCCGATCTTGGCGTTTGCCGCGTCGTCGCCCAGTTTGGCCGCAGCCCATTGCCCGATCAGCTCACCCGCAAGGAAATTGTCCGTGGCGAATGTCGCATCGGCGGCATCCGCAGGATCAAGCGGCGTATCGAGCGCGATCACCACGAGACCCGCATCGCGCGCCTGCTGGACTGCGCTGACGATGGAGGATGTATCCGAAGCCGTCAGCAGGATACCCTTTGCACCATCCAGAATGCACGTTTCGATCGCGGCCACCTGGGTTTCGTGATCACCGTCGATTTTCCCGGCGAAGGATTTCAGCGTGACACCAAGCTCTGCAGCCTTTGCTTCGGCGCCTTCACGCATCTTGACGAAGAACGGGTTCGTATCCGTCTTTGTAATGAGGCACGCGGTAATCGAATGCCCATCCGCAAGCGCAGCACCCGTCATAGATGCCAATGCAATTGCGGTTCCGGCCAAAAACTTTTTCATTTTATTCCTCCCAGTGTTTTTTCCAATTCTTTAGTACGAGAGCACGCTCTCCCTACACGCTCAACGAGAACATGCGATTTTTCCAATAAAAGCGATTCCCGCATAGGTGTCAATAAATAAATCAAGTTGATGTATTAATTAAAATTCCCTAATCTGCGGCCGGGAGGTCCAGTCATGGAACCAAGTATTCTGCTGTCAAACATCCGGTCTCTGCGCGGCGGCCTGAACCAAAGCGAACTACGCAATCTGAATGAGCGCCTGCTGCTGTCGATGATCCAGCGTTACAGTGAAATCCCGCGCAGCGAGTTGGCCAAGATTTCCGGACTGTCGCCACAGACAGCCTCCGTCATTATCAGAAAGCTTGAGACCGAAGGCCTTCTCATGCCCGGCAAACCGACGAAGGGAAAAGTTGGCAAGCCGTCCACCCCGATGACGCTGAACCCCGACGGGGTGTTTTCGATCGGGCTCAAGATCGGGCGCAGGAATACCGAACTGATCCTGATGGATTTCGTGGGCAAGATCCGAAATCGCAAGTTGATCAAATACCCCTATCCTCTGCCACATGAAATATTCCAGTTCATGGAGACCAATATGGATGCCCTTATCTCTGTCCTGGGCCCCGCCGAACGGGACAGGATACTGGGGATTGGGGTCGCCCTGCCGCATGACCTCTGGCGCTGGCATGAACTCTTGGGCGCGGCACCCGAAAAATTTCAGGCCTGGCAAAAATTCGATTTCCAGGCCGAGATCCGCAGGATCACGGATCTGAAAACCTCTTTTGTCAACGACGCGACCGCCGCCTGCCGGGCC
>JBFFQZ010000098.1:0-9193 GCA_041573235.1 Sulfitobacter sp.
CAGCCGACCCAGCAAATCGTCGATCTCACGCACCGGGTCGCCGCTCTCAACCTTTGGCAGCAGCGCGCGCGAGCCTTCGCGGCCCAGCGACAGGTCGCGTTTGACCACCTGAAGGGCCGCTTCGATCATGTCGATGTCCGACAGGGTCAGGTCGAAATTCCGGTTGTACTTAGCCATGATGCTAACCTTTCATCGAGAGTCGCACTGTGGCGCAGCGCGGGGATTTGTTCAACCGTCCTGCGCTTCGGGAAGGCCGCGCGTGGCCCAGGCTGCAGCCAGCGCCATCGCCGCAAAAAGCGCCAGCACAGCCTGCGCCCCAAAGAGCGCCGCACCGCCGCCCGCAACCCCCGCAACCAGCAGAAGCACCCCAATGACGGTATTCGACACCGCCGCATAGGCCGCGCGACGACCCTCCGGCGAGACATCCACCAGATAGGTCGAGCGCCCCTGACGCACGCCGTGATAGGCGATCATCAGCACAAAAAGCGCGCCCGGCATGGCCCAGACCTCCTGTGCCAGCCCCATCTGCGCCAGCGCCACCGCCAGCCCCATCGCGCCCGCGCCGACGATGCCTGTCAGCATCAGCACCTGTCGGCTTGACCAGTCGGACAGGCGGCCCCAGACATAAGAGCTGAGCAGGGACGCCAGCGCCGAGGCCAGAACAAGCGCACCCAGCCCGCCGAGCGTGCCTTCGCCATCGCCGCCACCAAGAATCACGAAATAGGGCGGCGCCAGCGCGGTCGAAACCAGCAGCCCGCGCACCGCGATGAACCGCCACAGCACCGGGTTGGCCCTGAGCACGGCGAATGAGGTCGACAGGCCGCCATCCGCCGCGCCTGGCTGTTCCTTGAGGGTCGAGAACAACAGCGCTGCCACCCCCCAGAACGCCGCCGCCAGCGCGCTCGCCGCGATCACCACGCCCCGGTCCTTCACGAAACCCGACATCAGAAGCACCGCGAACAGCAGAACCCCCACCGAGGAGATCGATCCGGCCAGCCCCGTCACCGATCCGCGCCGCGCCGCGCCCACCGTCTTGCCCAGGATGTCCTTGTAGGACACCGAACAGATCGCGCGAAACAGCGCCAGCGCGCCGAGCGCCGCACAGATCGCAAGCCCCGCCGCCGCCCCCTCCAGCGTCAGGCCCGCCAGCACGATCAACCCCGCGCACAGGCCCTGCCCCGCCGATCCGACAACCCAGGCCCATTTGCGCCGCTTCATGCCCTGCACCCAGCCCGCCAGCGCGATCTGCGGCAACAGCGCGCCCGCCTCGCGGATCGGCACCAGCGCCCCCGCATAGACCGCAGGCGCACCGAGCGCCGTCAAAAGCCAGCTCAGCACCAGCTTGGGGTCGATCAGCCCGTCCGCCACCTTGGTCAGGCTCAGCGATGCGGCGTGGCGCAGCCCGTTCGCCGCCTCGGCCTGCCGTGCCGCGCCGTCAAGGGTTCCGGCAGGGCCATCGGCGCCGGAAATCGCGTTGAACGCGCGCTGCGTCAGGCCGTCTGCCATGGTGTACGTCCCTCCTGAAGCGATCTGTTCGGCTACATAGTGCCGTAACGGCACGGCACCACTCTCTTGTCGGGTCAGGCAATGGTGATATTCACAGATTCATGAAAAGTGAACCGCCTCACCGCCTGCTCGTTCCCGCCCTGTCGGTGTGCAACTTCGTCATCGGCATCGGTGCCTTCGTGATCATCGGCCTGCTCGAGCCGCTGGGAAAGGACCTTGGCCGCTCGCCCGCGCAGGCGGGGCAGCTGATGACGGTCTACGCGGTCGCCTATGCGGTGCTGTCGCCGGTGCTGGTATCGCTGACCGGACGGATCGGGCGGCGCCGGGTCATGGCGGCGGGATTTGCGCTGTTTGCGCTGGCCGCCGGGGTCTCGGCGCTTGCGCCCAATTTCGCAGTTCTCAGCCTCGCACGGGTTATCGCCGCCGCAGGCGCAGGTCTGTTCACCCCGATCGCCGCCGCCGTGGCCGCGGCCCTCTACCCCGAAGCGCAGCGGGCAAAGGTGCTGGCGGCCGTGTTCTTCGGGCTGACGTTGGCGCAGGTCATCGGCGTGCCTGCGGGCGCCTGGATCGCCTATTCCTTCGGCTGGCGATATGCGCTTTTGCTCGTGCTGGCGCTGGCGCTGCCCTGCATCTGGCTGATCTGGACCCAGGTGCCCGCGGGCCTGCGGTTTCAGCCGGTGACGCTGAGCGATCTGGGCGAGGTGGTGGCACAGGGACGCATGATGCTGGCCATCGGCTTTACCGCGACGTTCATCGGCGCCAACTATGTGCTGTTCACCTACATCGCACCCCTGCTCAGCCAGACGATGGGTTTCGGACGCGACGGAATCGCGGCGATCCTGATGATCTCGGGGGTGGGGGCCGTGGGCGGCAACATCATGGGCGGTGTGCTGGCCGACCGGCTGGGCTGGCACAAGACGCTGACCGGGCTATGCATCGGGCAAACGCTGGTGCTGCCGCTTTATTCGCTGCTGCCGCTGAGCATCGCGCAGCTGGTGGCGCTGACGCTGTGCTGGTCATTGGTCAGCTGGTCGTTCATGGCGGGCCAGCAGCTGCGCCTGATCGGGGTGGCGGGCCACCGTGCGCCGGTCGTGCTGGCGCTGAACGCCGCCGCGATCTATGTCGGCGCGGCGCTCGGATCGGCATTGGGCGGGGCGATGATCACGCGGTTCGGCATCACCTCGCTGGGCATCACCGCCGGGCTGACCTCGCTTGCCGCCTTGATACATTTGACACTCTCCGCGCGGCTGACCCCGCCCGAGCCCACGGCCCCTTGACGCCGCAGCGCCGCCGGGCCACACACAGGCCCACAAAACCCGCAACCGGGCGTCTCGTAGGCGCCAAACCGACGAGGAGGCCCACATGGCCCAGATCGCACTTACCCTTCCAGATGGCAATTCACGCAGCTACGACGCCGGGATCACGGCGGGCGAGGTCGCAGCCGATATTTCAAAATCGCTGGGCAAGAAGGCCATTTCGGCCACCGTCAACGGCCAGCACTACGATCTGGCCTGGCCGATCGAGGAGGACGCCGACATCGCCATCCACACCATGGCGGACGAAGCGCAGGCCAACGAGCTGGTGCGCCACGACCTGGCCCACATCATGGCCCGCGCCGTGCAGGAGATCTGGCCCGATACTCAGGTCACCATCGGCCCGGTGATCAAGGACGGCTGGTACTATGACTTTGATCGCGCGGAGCCTTTCACCCCGGAAGACCTCGGCCTGATCGAAAAGAAGATGAAGGACATCATCAACAAACGCGACCCCGTCCGTACCGAGGTCTGGGACCGCCCGCGCGCGATCAAGCATTACGAGGACCTGAATGAGCCCTACAAGGTCGAGCTGATCGAAAGCATTCCCGGCGACGAGCCCCTGCGCATGTACTGGCACGGCGACTGGCAGGACCTGTGCCGCGGCCCGCACCTGCAACACACCGGCCAGGTGCCGGGGGACGCGTTCAAGCTGATGAGCATTGCCGGCGCCTACTGGCGCGGCGACAGCAACCGCGCGATGCTGCAACGGATCTACGGCGTGGCCTTCACAGGCAAGGAAAAACTGCGCGCGCATCTCAACATGCTGGAGGAAGCCGCCAAGCGGGACCACCGCAAGCTGGGCCGCGAGATGAACCTGTTCCACATGCAGGAAGAAGCCCCTGGTCAGGTCTTCTGGCACCCCAACGGCTGGAGCATCTACACCACCCTGCAGGACTACATGCGCCGCAAGCAACGCGCGGCGGGCTATGTCGAGGTGAACACCCCGCAGGTCGTGGACCGCAAGCTCTGGGAGGCCTCAGGCCACTGGGACAAATACCAGGAGCATATGTTCATCGTCGAGGTCGACGAGGAACACGCCCGCGAAAAGGCGATCAACGCGCTCAAGCCGATGAACTGCCCCTGCCACGTGCAGATCTTCAACCAGGGTCTGAAATCCTACCGCGACCTGCCGCTCCGGATGGCCGAATTCGGCTCGTGCAACCGCTATGAGCCTTCTGGCGCGCTGCATGGCATCATGCGGGTGCGCGGCTTCACGCAGGACGATGGCCACATCTTCTGCCGCGAGGACCAGATCGAGGCGGAGTGCGCGGCCTTCATCGACTACCTCGCCTCGGTCTACCGCGATCTGGGCTTCGAGAGCTTCGAGATCATGTTCGCCACCCGCCCCGAAAAGCGCGTGGGATCGGAGGAGTCGTGGGATCACGTGGAAAGTGCGCTGGAAAACGCGATCAAGGCGACCGGCCATCCCTACACGCTCGACGCGGGCGAAGGGGCGTTCTATGGGCCGAAACTGGATTTCAAGCTGACCGACGCAATTGGCCGCGAATGGCAATGCGGCACCTTTCAGGTCGATCCCAACCTGCCCGACCGCCTGGGCGCGCAATACGTGGGCGAGGACGGGGCGAAACACCGCCCCTACATGCTGCACCGCGCCTGCCTGGGCTCGTTCGAGCGGTTCATCGGCATCCTGATCGAAAACTCGGCGGGCAAGCTGCCGTTCTGGCTGGCCCCGCGCCAGGTCGTCGTGGCCTCCATCACGTCCGAGGCGGATGACTACGTACAGGAGGTCGTCGCCGGGCTGCGCGCGGTGGGCGTGCGCGCCGAAGCCGACACACGCAACGAAAAGATCAACTACAAGGTCCGCGAGCATTCGGTCGGCAAGGTGCCGGTGATCCTTGCCGTCGGTAACCGCGAGGTCGAGGAACGCACTGTCTCCGTGCGCCGCCTGGGCGAGAAACAGACCTCGGTCCAGCCGCTCACGGAAATGACAGCGGTCCTCGAACGCGAGGCCACGCCGCCCGATCTTTTGTAACATTTCGCGCAAAAGGGGGCCTGCGGGCCCCCTTTTGTTACAAAAACACCCCTATATCCGGTATCACCCTTGTCCGAGGGCGGATTTTCAGCGGATTTCCTGACAGAGCTGTGACACACTTTGTCGTGAATGGAATTTCGCCAACCGGGCTGATCTACTGTTCCCACCACTATTTCAAACGACCTCAAACGGGAGATACATTATGTCCGCAACCCTCAAGACCCTCGCCATTGCCGGCGCCGTTGCCGCCTCCGTGACAGGCGCGGCCACGACCGCCGACGCCGCAGCCAAGGAAAAATGCTTTGGCGTGGCGCTCGCAGGCGCCAATGACTGTGCGGCCGGGCCGGGCACGACCTGTGCAGGCACCTCGGTCGTCGACTATCAGGGCAACGCCTGGTCCCTCGTGGATGCAGGCACCTGCGAAAGCGTCGAACTGCCCGAGATGGCAGACGGCACGCCACGCACCGGTTCGCTCGAAGCGGTGGACCGCGACCTGCCTTCGTGACCTTTCGACAGGGCCCCGGAACGAACGGGGCCCTTCACTTAAACTTTTAGTCGGAGGCCATTGATATGTTTGACCAATCCTCCCCACGATCAGAGCTGCCTTCCGGCGTTGGCGTCGGATACAAGCCACAGCATTTCGCCGATTTGCGTGCGCAGCCGCAGCCGGTGGAATGGATCGAAGTCCACGCGGAAAATTACATGGGCGATGGTGGCCGTCCGCTGGCACAATTGCGCGCGCTGCGCGAAGATTTTGCGATTTCCATCCACGGTGTCGGCCTGTCTATCGGCGGCCAGGCACCTCTGGACAAACAACATTTGGCTCGGCTACGCAGGCTTCTCGACTGGTCCCGGCCCTCCAGCTTTTCGGAACATCTTGCCTGGTCCACCCACGGCGCGGAGTTTCTGAACGACCTGCTTCCCCTGCCCTACACACCTGCGACCGTGACGCGCGTCGCCGATCACATCAACGAAGTCCAGGATACGCTGGGGCGGCAAATGCTGCTCGAAAACCCTTCCAGCTACCTTGCGTTCGCTGAAAGCACCTTGTCTGAAACGGACTTTTTATCGGAGGTTATCCACATAACCTCCTGTGGTTTATTGCTGGATGTCAACAATGTGTTTGTTTCCTCCGTCAATCTCGGCCTGAGCCCGGAAGCCTACATCGAGGCCTATCCGCTGGACGCCGTAGGTGAGATCCACGTGGGAGGCCATGATGAGGATCGTGACGATTCAGGCGCGCCGCTGCTCATCGACAGCCATGCGGCCCCGGTGGTCGACCCTGTCTGGGCGCTCCTGGATTTCACCCTTGCGCGCAGCGGCCCGAAACCGATCTTGATCGAATGGGATACCGACGTCCCCGACTGGCCCGTCCTGCGCGCAGAGGCCGAGCGGGCGGCATCGGCGCTCGCCCGTGTCGGCAACCGCTGATGCAGGTGAGCGAGGAACAATTTCGGGCCGCCTTGCTGGACCCGGAGGCGCCGACACCCGAGGGTCTGCTGGATGCTTCGGGTGGGCCTGCCGGGCGCCGCTATGACGTGTATCGCAACAACGTCACCGTGTCGCTGATCGAAGCGATGAAGCTGGCGTTCCCGCTGGTCCGTTCCCTGCTGGGCCCGCGGAATTTTGACAGCCTCGCGCCAACCTTCGTGCGTGCGCACCCACCGCACTCACCATTGATCATGCACTATGGCGTTGATTTTCCTGAATTTCTGGAAGGCCTCGCGCCGCTCGCACATCTGGGCCACCTTGGCGATGCCGCGCGCCTCGACCTTGCGATGCGCAGTTCATACCATGCCGCCGACGCGCCCCCTTTTGACGCGAGCGTGCTGCAACAACCGCCCGAAACACTCGCCACCCTGCGCCTGACCCTTGCGCCCGCGACCCGCATCCTGCCATCGCGCTGGCCGCTGTTTGACATCTGGCGCAACGGCACGCAGCCCGGCTCGCCTGCGCCCCGGGCCGAGCCGCAGGCGGTGCTGATCACCCGCCCCGCTTTTGATCCTGTGCCCCATCTGCTGCCACCGGGTGCCGCGACCTGGCTGCGCGCGTTGGAAAAAGAGCCGCTTGGCGCCGCCGTCGAAGCCGCCGCCGCCCCCGATTTCGACTTCGCGGCCGCGCTCGCGCTCGCGCTTGAGGCCCAGGCCTTCACCACCACCAGAAAGGACACCTGAATGACCGCGATAATCTCCCTGTACCGAGCCATCGCCGATCAGTTCGAACGTGCGGACTGGCTGATCCCGACACTTGCCCGTCTGATCTTTGCAGGCGTCCTCCTGATGTATTTCTGGGTGTCCGGTCTGACCAAGATCGGCGATGGGCTGACTGGCATTTTCACCCCGACTGCAGGCGCCTATGTCCAGATCTTCCCCCGGATGATGGAGAGCGTCAGCTACGACACCAGCCAGTTCTCAATCTTTCACAGGGCGGTCATAATCATGGGCACCTGGGCGGAGTTCATCCTGCCCGCGCTGATCGTTCTGGGGTTGTTCACCCGGCTTGCCGCGTTGGGAATGATCGGCTTTGTCGTGGTGCAATCGCTCACCGACCTCTTCGGTCACGGCCTCATCAACGACAGCAAAGCGTTCGGTGCCTGGTTCGACAGGTTTGCGGATTCGGCGATCATGGATCAGCGCGCCTTCTGGATATTCATTCTGCTGGTGCTCGTGATCAAGGGCGCAGGGCCGCTGTCGTTCGACCGCGCCCTGGGCGGACGTGGCTAAAGCGCGGCCTTCACCTCGGCCTCGGTCGCCGCGGACCAGCCCAGAAACATCCGGTCCCCCACGACGATCAGCGGCCGTTTCATCAGCGTCGGATGCGCCGCCAACAGATCAAGCGGCGGCGCGGCGCGCGCGCTGTCATCGAGCCCACGCCAGGTTGTCGACCGGGTATTGAGCAATTTGTCGCCAAAGACATCATGGGCCCGCGCAAGCATCTCGGGGGCAACCCCGTCAGCACGCACATCCACGAACGTCGCGTCCGGCAGCGCCTTGATCGCCTTGCGACATGTATCGCAGGTCTTGAGACCAAAAATTTCGGCCATATGCACAAATCTCCCGAATTTTCGGCAAAAAACCGGACTTCGAGGGATTCTTCAACGACTTCCTTGATTTTCGCGGGGTCAGAACAAAGATTTATCAAATGCACATCGGCGGAGCGTCTTAACATGACACGCGCCGATGCGGCATGAACATGACTGGAAAAGGAGGCACGTGAACAATGCCAACGGGTACCGTGAAATGGTTCAACACAACCAAAGGCTATGGTTTCATAGCACCAGAAGGCGGCGGGAATGACGTGTTTGTCCATATCTCCGCTGTGGAACGCTCGGGTCTCACCGGGCTTGCCGATGAGCAAAAGGTCAGCTTTGAGCTGAGTGAAGGCCGGGACGGACGCCAGATGGCGTCTGACATCACGCTGCTATAGCGTGACGCTCCGCGCGCTGCCCCGGAGCAGCGTCGGCGGGTTCAATCGAAGGTGCAGCCCTTTGTCCCGACGGGGCATGGGGCGCGCCGCGGGAGGGGTGCGACCTGCCGCTCTCGGGACGGGGCCGGATGCGCCATGGCGCTCTGGTAGGTGATGCTTTGGTTCGGCGTCCCGCAGCAGATCGTGCCGTCAATCGACACGGGCCGAAGCCCGTCAGGACAATAATTCGCAGAGGACGCAAAGGGGTAGATACCGACCTCCGCCTCGGCCCGTTGGCCAGGACCGACAGTCAGCGCCACTGCGGCGAGCTTCACGATTGCGTTGAATTTTGACATATAACCCCCTCTCTGAACGTATTTCATCCAGTTTTGGCGGGCGGCGGTGGTCTGTCCAGCGTTTTCACGTCGGCGAACCGGTCTTGCGGGTCGTGAATGCAAAGGCTGCCAGCAATGGTAAGCACCGCGCCCGAACCGAGGGGCTGGTGCAAAGCGCCCGCCCCGTGGGGGCGGTTCGGGCGCTGCCCAATCGGAGATTGGGCATTTCGTACCTTACCTTTGGATCTCCACTCGAAAAGCTTGGAGCGGTGTAGGGTGCGCATCCGGAAATTAGCGATGCTGAGGAATACGATTCCACGGGCCACGGTTAGTCGGTGAATGCGCTCTAAGATGATTTCTCAAGAAGTTATCAGTCTCGATCGTAAACCCATCAATGAGCGCAGCCAATTCCGAGAGTTGATCGCGCCTAACATAATCCGCATTTGCGCCTCTATGAGCGATCTCGCCGCGCAGTTCCACAAACGAGTTTAGTTTGTCCCGAGGTTCGACCATGAGTTTTCTAAGTCAGCGGGTTCAATTCCAAGCCAATCTCTAAACAAATCTGAAACTTGACCAAATTTTGGAGTATTGAGCTTTTCGCACTGCGAACGAACCGCAGAAAGATAAACCTCCCTCCA
>JBFFQZ010000099.1:0-9155 GCA_041573235.1 Sulfitobacter sp.
GACACGTTTACGGCGGATTTCAGCGGCAAACATCGGGCACAATCTATTCCACCAAAAGCGGATGATTTCGTGGCGCACATCCATGCCCCGTTCATGCAGCGGATCTTCGACATTTCTAAGTGACAACGGGAGGCGAACGCAGAGCATCACTGCCAGGCGGATGATCTCGGGACTCGTCCTGAAGTAGCGAAATGGAGAGCGTTTTGTCATCAGGCCAAGCTGCAAAACCGCCATGCCCGTCTCAAACCAGTTTCTTCTAACGCCAAAGCAAATTCCAGCCAGCCCAAAGCGCCCTACCCTCCCGGCCGCTTGTCTGGCGGCAAGCGCAATAGCAACGGTCCGTAAACCACGACGAACCCGCCAAAAGCCACGATCCAGCCAAGCCCAGCAACGTTATGCAACCAGACAGCACCGGACGGCCAGTAACCGGCCCCAATCCGCGCCAGAACCGCAACAATCATGGAGACATATACCGCCACCGTTGCAGCCCCCGCCGTGAGCGGCTGGCCAGTATGCCCAAGCGTTGCGCGGGTCATCACGGCGAGCGTCATCAATCCGATGGCCCCCGCCATCCACAGATGCTGTGCTGACGCCGCTCCGAATGTGCCGGGCCAGAGGATCTCTGCACCTATTGCAAGCGATCCCAGCGGCACAAATCCATAAGCGACGTGTAGAACAGTCACCAGCGGCTCCGCGCCGGTTCTATACCCCGCCCAACGTGCCAGGCGAAAAGCATGAACGATCCCGGCCAGAAGAAGGGCAAAGCCTGCAATCCAGTGGTCCGGCAGAACAACCCATATCAAAAGTGCTGCCAGCAAAACAAGAAGCGCCACTTTGTCGAATAGCTGCATGGGAGATGTCGGCAGCCGACCGGCCGCGCGCTTGACCAGCCAGTTACGGGTAAACGATGGCACAACCCGCCCGCCAATAACGGCGATCATCATCACACCTGTCCCGAGCCCGAGGCGCAGACCATATCCTTGGGCTGCGTAAGCGCCAATTGCAGCCTCCCAATGGAATAGGCCGTTTGCAACCGTGAACACGACAAGCATACCCAAGACAATAAGGTTGCGCCAATTCTTGCCCGCAATAATCTCACGCGCAAGCACAAGACCAAGGGTTACAGGCATAGCCAGGTCAGCGACCGCCACAATAAGTGGTGGCAGCATGAGCGAGAAGCTGACTGCGATACGCCCCATGACCCAAAGCGCAAAAAGCCCCCCAAGCGACCAGCCAACAATCGGTAACCGTCCCGTCCAGTTCGGAACCGCCGTGAGCAGAAAGCCCGCGACCACAGCCGACAGGTAGCCAAACAAAAACTCGTGGGCATGCCATGACACCGGGTCAAAGGCTGTCCGGGGTGTCAGCATGCCAGATAGCATCGACACCCAGAACACCATGATCAGTACCGCCCAAACCGAAGCCCCAAGGAAGAACGGGCGAAAGCCAAAGGTGAGAAGTGGCGGGCCATTCCAGGCGCGCATTTGTTCTGCTGTACTGCTCATGGTGTTTGCCCTGAAACTTGGACACCCTCTTGGGTCAGGATGATGTCCAACGGAATATCGTGAGGTTGCGGATAGATTGAGGTCAGGCGCGAGGATTGGAATCCGATCCCAATGGTGAAGGGCCGTGGGGCAAGTGCCGCCAGCGTCCTGTCAAAGTAACCACCGCCATAGCCGAGACGGAAACCCTCACCATCCCAACCCACGAGCGGTGCCAACGTTATGTCGGGTATAAAAACCTCTGCGTCCGGAGGTGGGACAGGGATGTTCCAGTCGCCCCGCACCATACGCGTCTCGGGGGTCCAGCGGCGAAAGACGAACGGTGCCGCCTTCTGTTCCACGATCGGCAGGCAGACCGTGACACCCGCTGTGTGCAACTCAGCCATCAGAAATCGTAGATCAGGCTCACCCTTTTTCGGCCAATAAGCCGAGACCACCCTACCCTGCGCGCCTTCAAAGCGCGTGGACAAGACTTCACGCAGATGTCTGGCAAGCGCCGTCCCCACTGTTGCGCAGTCCTCGACACTGCGCGCTTGGCGTTCGGTGCGCAGCCGAGCACGTTCCGCTTTGCGCCATCGCGCCACGTCCCGCGCCTGTTCAGGATCCACCGCCATCGGATCAAAATAATCCGGGGCGATCTCCCCCGCGAGGCACGGTGGCGAAGCAAAACGGCCTTTGGTGTAGGTTCCACCCATCGCGCGCACGCCCTCAAACCGGCTCGAACTGCGGGAACAGTACGTCGTTTTCCAAGCGCATATGCTCCTCCAGGTCTTTCAGAAACTCTGCAAGGCACGCGTAAAGTGCGCTCCAGGTTCCGCAGGCCCCCTCCGGCAAGGTCAAGTCGCCAGTTAACCGACGGATCTCAGCAATTTCGGTGGCGTGGTCGTCATGGTCAGCACGCATCACGGCAATTGGGTTTTCAATGCCAGGCAGCCCACCCTTGCGAATGGCCGGGAAGAGGATCAGCTCTTCCTTTTTCATATGCATTTCCATCTCGCCGATCATCCGCTCTAACAGGTCAGATAGACCTTCAGGCACGTGGTCGTCGCCGAAATGCACCGCCTCGACCCTTTCAGCCATCTGGGCAAGCACGAGAAGCTGTTCGCGGTGCAGCGCATGATAACGCGTTTCGATGTACCGGGTCAGCTCAGCAGGATCTTGTGGCGGGCTTGTTTCGGTCATTGTAGCATCCTTTCGTCAGCGTAAATTGGGAATGGTTTTTAAGTTAGCGCGGGCCGTGTCCTCCACGGCCATGTGCAAAGAGCGTGCAATCCGCTCCGCGCGTTCGATTACATGCGCAGCACCGGCAGGCGGGCAGGTCTCATATGCGGTCTCGCGAAACAGGCTCAGCCACTGGTCGAAATGCGATCGTGTTACCGGCAAATGCGCATGCGCGGGCACCGGTGCGCCGTGATACTGCCCTGTCATCAACGCGACAGAAGACCAGAAGGCCACCATTCGCTCAAGATGCGGCTCCCATTCGGTGATGCGGCTTGCGAAGATCGGTCCGAGAACATTGTCCGCGCGAACCCTAGCGTAAAATCGATGTACCAAATTCGTCAGAATGCCCTGATTGAGGCCGGTTTTGTCCATGATCGCCCGGGTCATCTCGGGCCGTGCGGAGGATACCCGTGGTCTGTCAGTCTGCGTGTCGGCCATAGCCGCCTCCTGAAGCATTTCGCGTTGCATCCCTGCGTAGGCCCGTTAATAGGTATTGTAAATACTTATTCATGCACGGAGGGTTTTGTGCGCCTGACATCTTTCACAGATTATGGTCTTCGCATGCTGATGCGCATGGCCAGCGCTCCGGAGCGAGCCTATTCCACAGCAGCATTGGCCGAGGAATTTGGCCTCTCGCGCAATCATCTGAGCAAGATCATTCAGCGCCTGTCACGCGGCGGAATCGTCGAGACCCGCAGAGGTGGGGGCGGTGGAGCAACGCTGGCATACCCTCCGCGGGACATCCGACTGGGCGATATTATACGCCTTCTCGAAGAGGATCAGCCGCTTGTGGAGTGTTTCCAGGCCGAGACAAACACATGCTCACTTGACGGTCACTGTAGGTTGAAAACACGTTTGCGCACAGCGGAAACGGTGTTCCTCACAAGTCTCGACAACGCGACGCTTGCCGACATCGCACTTCCGAGACTGTCTTCTGACGCTTGAGCAAATACTTTAGCACACAAAAAACGCTGCGGGAGCACCACAGACCGACTTGCCACTCCGCCAAGCGGGCACCCGATCAAGATCGTTAACACCCCCAAAGAAATCGACATCCGTGTTTCGTCTGGGAGCGATGTGGAACTTGAGGGTATCAGAATCCACGTCGACACAACGCACCAAAGAAGAACAACAGACAGAGACCGATCAAGAACCTATCCGGCCCTTTTCAATCCTGACTTCATTGAGTTTATTACTTGTGACAAAAGGGCAGCAAGGTTGGCACGGTCCATTTACGCCTACTCCGGCATTCAGACGAAGGTGGTCCAATTGCAGATAAGAGAGGCCAAAGAACGATAGCTGCTGCCTGTCACGTCCGAGATCTGGCCTAGTCAGCCCAGCGCCGCGCGACCGGCTCTATCCCTGAAATCCTTTCGCAGTTAGAAATGAACGTGAAATCACAGTCCATCCACTCGCGGCAAGGTGGACCAAAGGGTGGGCCATGACGACGCAACGCAGGATATATACCTGATATAAAATATCTTTATTTGATATGATGGTGCTGCTGGAGAGAATCGAACTCTCGACCTCTCCCTTACCAAGGGAGTGCTCTACCTCTGAGCTACAGCAGCCCGCTGTTTTCCAGATAGCTATCCCGGGCGTTATCCCGATGCAAGCGGGCTCTGGAAGAGCCGTTCAGTTTCAGCAGCCTTGGACAGTAGGGCGCCCTTTTGAGGAGGGGCGCCTTGCCTACACGCCATCGCGGTGCTGATTGCGCGCTCAGTAGCCCCTATTGCCGCCCCGCGCAACCCTAATTCCTCGCCTAATCTGGACCCCGGCTGGGCGCTGCGCTAGACAGGCAACATGGTAGACCAATCGCCCCAGCAGCCCCCCGCCCAAAAGGCCAAGGCAGCCGCCGCTGCGCGGAAAGAAGCGCGGTTGAAACAGGCGCTCAAGGCGAATATGGGCCGACGTAAGGCGCAGGCGCGCGCGCGCGATCAGGGCTTGGAAGCCCGCGACACAACAGGCACCGCGCGAACCGCGCAATCAAAGGATTCCTAAGCGATGGACACAATTCTGGTACGCGGCGGCGGAACGCTGCAGGGGCAGATTCCGATCGCCGGTGCGAAAAACGCCTGTTTGACGCTGATGCCGGCCACATTGCTCAGCGAAGAGCCGCTGACGCTGACCAATGCGCCACGCCTGAGCGACATCCTCACGATGACACAGCTGCTGCAGTCACTGGGGGCCGAGGTCACTTCGCTTCAGGAGGGGCGCGTGATTGCCATGTCCAGCCATGGCGCGATCAACACCCGTGCCGAATATGACATCGTGCGCAAGATGCGGGCCTCGAATCTCGTGCTGGGTCCATTGCTCGCGCGCGAAGGGTATGCGGAGGTTTCCCTGCCCGGAGGCTGCGCGATCGGGGCCCGACCAATGGACATCCACACCGACGGGCTGACGTTGATGGGCGCCGAGATCGACCTGAGGGACGGTTATTTGTACGCCAAGGCGGCGGGAGGGCGGCTGAAGGGCGCGACCATTGACTTTCCCTTCGCCTCTGTGGGCGCGACCGAGAATATCATGATGGCCGCGACACTGGCCAAGGGAACGACCGTGATCAACAATGCCGCGCGCGAGCCGGAAATCGTCGATCTGGCCGATTGCCTGCGTGCGATGGGCGCACAGATCGACGGCGACGGCACCCCTTCGATCACGATCCAGGGCGTTGACCGGCTGGGCGCCGCGACCCATGCCGTCGTCACTGACCGGATCGAACTGGGCACGTATATGCTTGCCCCCGCGATCTGTGGCGGCGAGGTAGAGCTGTTGGGCGGGCGGATCGACCTTGTCGCAGCTTTCTGCGAAAAGCTGGACGCGGCCGGGATCGACGTGACCGAAACCGCCCATGGCTTGAGCGTCAAGCGCCGCTCCGATCGCACCCGCGCGGTGGATGTGACGACCGAGCCTTTCCCCGGCTTTCCCACCGACCTGCAGGCGCAGATGATGGCGCTCTTGTGTACGGCCGATGGCACCTCTACGCTTGAAGAGAAGATTTTCGAGAACCGTTTCATGCATGCGCCCGAACTCATTCGGATGGGCGCGAAGATCGAGGTCCAGGGAGGGCGGGCCGTCGTGACCGGGGTCGACAAGCTTCGCGGGGCGCCGGTGATGGCGACGGATCTGCGCGCCTCGGTGTCGCTGATCCTTGCCGGACTGGCGGCGGAGGGAGAGACCAAGGTTTCCCGCGTGTACCACCTGGACCGCGGGTACGAGCATGTGGTCGCAAAACTGCGCGGCGTGGGCGCCGACATTGAACGGATCAAGGACCAATGACCGAAGACGCAGAATTCGAAGATGGGGCAGAGCGCCCACTGAACATCGGCGCGCTGGACGCCGAAGACCTCAGAGTGATCTCGTCGCTGGCGCAGGATGCGGTGTTCCCGGCCTCGGAAATGCGCTGGCATCGGCGCGACGGGCGGTTCGCCCTGCTGCTGAACCGGGTCAGGTGGGAAGATGCAGGTGCAGCCCGTCATGCACCCGAGCGCGTGCAATCGGTGCTGATGTTCGCCAATGTGATGTCGGTCGCGTCACAGGGCGTGCCCAAGGGCGATGCCGATACCGTCCTGTCGCTGTTGCAGGTCAGCTTTGAGCAGACAGACGCCCCGTCGGGGCACGTCCTGCTGACGCTGGCGGGCGACGCCGCGATCCGACTGGCGGTCGAGGCGCTTGATGTCACGTTGAAAGACGTCACTCGCCCCTACCTCGCGCCCTCGAAAAAGCGGCCAAGCCATCCGGAATAGACCTGCGGCGTCGGCTTTTGACGGCTGCCCACAGGTGTTTGGCGGGGCTTCCTCCCCATACGCGGATTTCGCCATTTTCGTGAAACGAGCGTCGTTGTCGTAGGCGCGGCCATGAAGCGGCTTTTCGCGCTCTGAAAAACTACGCCTGAACCTGCGCAGAAATGCAGGATCTGCACAATTTGTTAGGACCCTGATCCTATCCCTTTGCGCAACGAAGCGCACCAGAACGGAGCGCGTGCGCGTCCTGTACTTGATGGTCCCGTACCCGGTCCGGAAAAAGGAGATCAGGTATGAACGTTCAAAAATCGTTCCGGGCCGCAAACAAACTGGAAAAGCAGGGGGAGCTGAGCGCGGCTCAAGCCACCTATGATGCAATATTGCAGGCGTTTCCGACCAACCGCCGCGCGCGGATCGCCCGTGCGCGCCTGCTGAGCAAGGTGCATAATCCGCCGCATCACGAGGTGGACAGGATTGCCGGTCTCTACGCCCTGAACGATTGGAGCGGGGTGGTCATGCGTTGCCATGCCCTGCTGGCGACATACCCTCATTCCGAACTTGTGTGGACCTTCGCCGGTGCGGCTGCGGAAAAGCTTGGCCATTGGGACACGGCCCTGCCCGCGTTCGAGCGGGCTGCCAGCATCCGCCAAACGCCAACCACCTGTGCCAACCTTGGCGCCGCCTTCGAGGCGCTTGGCGCGCACGACCGGGCCCGCGGTTGGTTCGAAAAGGCCCAGCGGCTTGACCCGTCAAGCCAGCAACACCTGCTGGCGCTGGGGCGCACGACCCTCAATGCCGGGCAGCCCGACATGGCGATTGCTCCGCTCGAACGCCATGTCGCCGCCGCACCGGGATCCGCCGATGGCTTTGCATGTCTCGGCAATGCCCATCTGCGGCTGGGCGCGGTTGCGGACGCACGACGCGCCTTTGAAACCGCGAAAGACCTGGCACCCGACAGGGCGGAACATCACAACGCTCTTGGCGTCGTGCTGCGCACGTCAGGCGACCTCATTGGCGCGCACGACAGTCTCAAACGCGCGGTCGCACTGGCGCCTGACCTCGCCTCCGCGCACCAAAACCTCGGCCATGTCCTCTATGACATCAACCAGCCCGGCGCGGCGGTCGCCTGCTATGACACAGCGCTCGGCCTTGCACCGCAGATGCACGCGACGCGCGCGCAAAAGCTGCACTATCAGCTCAAGATGTGCGACTGGCGCGCCTTTGCAGAATTCGACGCGGTGGCCTGCGGCATGGGACTCGAGGGGCAGGCCGTCTCGCCCTTCGCAGTGATGGCGCTCGAGGACGACCCGATGCGCCAGCGCCGACGCTCTGAACGCTATGCCGAGAACTGGCCAGTCGCGCCGCGTGATTTCGCCCCTGCCCCGCATGACAGGATTCGGGTCGGCTATTTCTCTTCTGACTTGTACGACCACGCGACGCTGTTCCTGCTCAACGGCGTTTTGCTGGCCCATGACCCCGAAAAGATCGAACTTCATGTCTATGCGCTCAACCCGCCCGAGCCGAGCGCGGAGGTCGACAGGCTGAGGCAGGTTGCGCATATCTACCGCGATGTGCACGCGCTGTCGGACGCGCAGATCGTGCAACAGGCGCGGGCGGACGGGCTGGACATCGCGGTGGATCTCAAGGGGTACACGCGCGGCGCGCGCACCGGTATTTTCGCGGCCGGGCTGGCGCCGGTTCAGATCAATTTCCTCGGCTATCCCGGCACGATGGGCAGCGATTGCATGGATTATATCGTGGGGGACCGTGTCGTGATCCCGCCGGGAACGCGCGCGGCCTTCAGCGAGAATGTGATCTTCATGCCCCACAGCTATCAACCGAATGACAACACCCGTCAGATAGCGTCGATCGACGACAGCCGGGTGGATCACGGGCTTCCTGAGGCGGCGCTTGTGCTGTGCTGTTTCAACAATCCCTACAAATACGCACCGGATGTATTCGACATCTGGATGCGGGTACTGCGGCAGACCCCGGACGCGGTTCTGTGGCTGATGAGCGGCAGCGACGAGGTTCGCGAAAACCTCGGTCACGAGGCGGCAATGCGTGGCGTCGATCCCGCGCGGCTCATCTTTGCGCCACGTCTGCCGCAGGCCGAACACCTCGCGCGCCACCGGCATGCAGATCTGTTTCTGGATACGTTCAACTACAACGCCCACACCACGGCAAGCGATGCCCTGTGGGCCGGGTTGCCGGTCGTCACGCATGCCGGACGGCAGTTTGCTGCACGCGTGGGGGCGAGCCTTGTCGCGGCGATGGGGCTTTCGGAGTTGATCACGCAGGATGCCCCGAGCTATGAGGCAAAGATCATGGCATTGGTCGCCAACCGCGCCGAGCTGTCCGCGCTACGCGAACAACTGCGCGCGGCGCGCGGCACCGCCCCGCTGTTCGACACATACTCTTATGCGCGCGACCTTGAGGCCGCATTTCACTCCGTTCATGCCGCGCGGCTGTCCGGAGAGGCACCGCGCGACGTCTACCCATGAGGGGCTGTCGCGCCTCGAACGTCATGACTTACAAACCGGGTTTGTCGTTTTCGCTGACGCCGCACCCCATGGGCGTCAGATCGGTTTCTGCGCCCGGACGGTAAAGCCTGCTGCGGTTGGCGTTCTGAGAACTCTCGATGCGGTCCCAATAAGGGTTCGCGTTGTCTGAACAATGCATTTCAGAACGA
>JBFFQZ010000100.1:0-9138 GCA_041573235.1 Sulfitobacter sp.
AGGCTCTGGCCCGGCTGGCCGTGGCCGCGCGCGATTTTGGCGTGCGCCGCTTTGTCGTGGCGGGGGGCGAAACCTCGGGCGCGGTGACACAGGCGCTGGGCGTCGATCGTCTTGAAATCGGGGCGGAAATCGCGCCCGGCGTGCCGTGGTGCTTTGCCCGGAGCGGCGACAACGAGATCGCGCTCGCGCTCAAGTCCGGCAACTTCGGCGCGACCAGTTTCTTTTCCGATGCCCTTTCGATGTTGGAGACCCCATGACCGAGGAAAACCGCCTGCGCGAGCAGATCTGCCTGCTGGCCAAATCCATGTTCGATCGCGGCTTGACCGGTGGCAGCACCGGCAACATATCGGCCCGCACCCCCGATGGCGGCCTGCTGGTGTCACCCACCGGCACCAGCTTCGGCAGGCTGGACCCCGCGCGGCTCAGCCGCTTTGACGCGGCAGGCACACTGATCGGTGGCGACGCCCCGACGAAGGAAATGCCCCTGCACACGGCGTTCTATGACACCCGCAGCACTGCGGGTGCGGTGGTGCATCTGCATGCGTGCCATTCCGTGGCGCTGTCGATGATGCCCGATGTCGATCCCGACAATTTCCTGCCCCCCCTTACGCCTTACGGCCTGATGAAGCTGGGCCGGGTCAAGCTTCTGCCGTTCTTCCTGCCCGGCGATGCCGCCATGGGAGAGGCGGTGCGCGGGCTGGCGGGCAAACGCTCGGCGGTGATGCTGGCCAATCACGGGCCGGTGGTGGCGGGCGCGGACATCGAGGCGGCCTGCAACGCGATCGAAGAGCTTGAGGATACCGCGCGGCTGGCCATGATGACCCGCGGCCACCTACCCCGGATGCTCAGCGCGGCGCAGGTCGATGCCGTGGTCAAAACCTTCAACGTGGAGTGGGACGCATGAAATTTTCCGCCAATCTTGGATTTCTCTGGGCCGACAGGCCCTTGCCGGATGCGATCCGCGCGGCAAAGGCCGCGGGCTTTGACGCGGTCGAATGCCACTGGCCCTATGACACGCCCGCGGCCGATGTCACTGCGGCGCTTGCCGAAACGGGCCTGCCGATGCTGGGGCTGAACACCCGGCGCGGCAAGGTCGATCAGGGGGAAAACGGGCTTTCCGCGCTGCCCGGCCGCGAGGTCGAGGCCCGCGCGGCCATTGACGAGGCGCTGGACTATGCCGCTGCAACCGGGACGGGGGCGGTGCATGTCATGGCCGGGTTCTCGGGCGGGCCAAGGGCGCATGACACCTTCTGCGCAAACCTCGCGCACGCCTGCGACCGTGCGGCCAAGCTGGACATAACCGTGCTGATCGAGCCGCTCAATCACTACGACGCGCCCGGCTATTTCCTGTCGACCTCGGAACAGGCGGCGGCGATCATCACAGCCATGGGCCGCGACAACCTGAAGCTGATGTTCGACTGCTACCACCTGCAGATCATGGAGGGCGACCTGACCCGGCGCCTGTCGCGTCTGCTGCCGCTGATCGGCCACATCCAGATCGCATCGGTGCCCGACCGCGGAACGCCGGACCATGGCGAGTTGGACTATGGCCATATCCTTGCGGAAATCGACAGGTTGGGGTGGCGCGTACCCGTCGGGGCCGAATACAAATCATCGCGGCCAACCGATGAAACCCTCGGCTGGCTGCGCGCGCGATAGACGGCCCCGTCCCGCAACCTGAATGAGGTTATACCCTTGCGACCGCGCGGCCCCCACCGGCACGGCGTCCGGCATCCCGTCCACGTTCCTTAGCGCCGCGGCGCGAGAGAACCACATCTGGTGAAAATATCAGAAAGATGGCATACTCCCCTGATTCCGATCCTTTTTTGGGCGGCGAACGCCTGTTCGGGTACACGCACCTGACCGCGACACACTGAAAGTTGATTGTAACAGCTATGCAAAAGACTGGATCCGTGCAAAAATCAGGAATAAATTTTAGCATTATGGCGCTGTGTTTGTCATTTATTTATTTTCGTGCCGGTAAAGATTATGTCGGACTTCTTGGGATTGCCGATGAGACGAGTATTGCATCCTGGCCTTCGATGGTTGGCCAAACGTCTTGGATATGACATCAGGCACATTTCGGATTCGGCGGGCATCCCGTACTCAGGCAACCCATTGAAAAATCACGGTTTCGACGCGCTGAATGCGCACTCGATCGTCAGCATCACCTCTGCTGAAGGCAAGATCGTCGAGGTGAACCAACTGTTCCTCGACACGTTCGGCTACGCCGAAGCCGAGGTTCTCGGGACCTCCGTCGATTGCATCTATACCCGTGCGGCACGAAGGGATCTGGACCGAATCGACAGCACGCTGAGCCGCGGTGACTGCTGGTCCGGCGAACAGCGCCTGCGCCGCAAGGACGGTGGCGATGTCTGGACCCGCACGACGATCTATCCGCTGTTTGATGCCGACGGCAACCGCAGCGGAGATATGTCGGTCCGCACCTGTTCCACTGACGTCAGGCTGATCCACCTGGAGCGTGACATGCATGCGGCGCTACATCTGTTGCAGGATGCCGTTACAATTTTCACCACCGACACGTGTCGCTATACCTACATGAACCGCGCGGCCATGCGTCTCTGGGGGGTGAGCGAAGAAGACTATTTGGGCACGCCCATCGCCACCCATGCGCCGGGCTTTGATACCGAGGCCTTTCTGACGCGTGCTCAGCCGCTGCTGCGCGGCGAGGTGTCCAAGCTCGTCTATGTCTCGGACCTGACGGGCGGCCCATATGAGGTGACCATACAGTTGATCCAATCGGCAGACGGTGAGCCGAGGTTCGTCAGCTTTGAACGCGACATCGCGGACAAGCTGGCGATGGAAAAGGCCAAGGATGAATTCACCGCCACAGTCAGCCATGAGCTGCGGTCTCCTCTGACCTCGATAAAGGGCGGCATCGGGTTGGTCCTGTCAGGCGCCGCGGGGGATCTTTCGGACAAGGTGCGGGGGCTGTTGCAGATCGCCTACCGCAATGCCGACCGGCTGGTGCTGATCGTCAACGACATCCTCGATCTCGAAAAGATCGCCGCGGGCCAGATGTATTTCGAAATGCGGCCCTATGAGGCAGGGCAGTTGATCCGCGAAGCGCTCACCGCCAACGAGGCGTATCTGGCCAACTACGGGATCACCGCGCGCACCGCGGGGCTGGACCTGCCGATCACGCTTTATTGCGATCCTGACCGGATGGTTCAGGTGCTGGGCAACCTGCTGACCAATGCGGCGAAATTCTCGGACGAGCAGGGGGAAATCCGTGTCGCCCTGGAACAGCAGGATGACAACACGGTGATCACCGTCCAGGATTACGGCGTCGGAATCCCGGCAGACGCGCAGGAAACGATATTCGATCGCTTCACCCAGGCCAAGCCCGCGAAAAACAACATCGTCGCGGGCAGCGGCCTGGGGTTGAGCATCGTCAAGAGCATCGTTGAAAAGCACGATGGCCGGGTCGAGATGTCCAGCGTCGAGGGTGAAGGCACCACCTTTCGCATCATATTGCCGGAACGCGCCGCCGATGCGGGAGCACCGCAAAGGGTGCTCGACCAGCAAGCGGGTTGAGCGCCGCTCGGCTCAGGCCGTCAGCACCTGCGGAGAAACGCGCAAGCCGCCCGCCTCAATGATGTGGCGCACCACCGCCTCTACCCCTTCTGCGTGCCGCAGCGCGCAAAAGACGACCGGACGCGCCCCGCGCATCCGCGCCGCATCGCGCGCCATAACGTCAAGCGATGCGCCGACATGCGGGGCAAGGTCGGTCTTGTTGATGACCAGAAGATCGGATTTCGTGATTGCGGGTCCGCCTTTGCGGGGAATCTCCTCTCCGGCGGCGACGTCGATGACATAGAGCGTCAGATCGGCAAGTTCAGGGCTGAAGGTCGCCGACAGGTTGTCGCCGCCGCTTTCGATCAGCACCAGTTCAAGGTCGGCATGGCGGCGTGACATCTCCGCCACGGCAGCCAGGTTGATCGAGGCATCCTCGCGGATCGCCGTGTGCGGGCAACCGCCCGTTTCGACCCCGATCACCCGATCCTGCGGCAGGATCTGCATCCGCATCAGCGCCTCTGCGTCTTCCTGTGTGTAGATGTCGTTGGTGATCACCCCCAACGACACATGCGGGTGCAATGCACGGGCGATGGCGGCGGTCAGCGTCGTCTTGCCCGCGCCGACCGGGCCGCCGATGCCCACGCGCAGCGGGCCATTCATCTGGGTCATGTCCGAAAGATCCTGTGTTGAAGTGTTTCATGCCGCATGGCGGCGATGTCAGAGGCGAAGGCGCTGCTCATCAATGCGTCAGGCCCCTGCGCTCGGGTGTCGGCGGCAACGACCTGGCACAGCGCTGTCAGGCGGCGCAGCACGGCCTGCCCCTCGGTCTGGCCCAGCGGCACCAGCCGCACCGCACAGGACACCAGGTTGGACGCGAAGGCCTGCAGATACATCGCCACAGTCGTCTCGAGCGGGAGGCCCAGCAGCCCGGCCGCATGGCCGCAGGCCACCGGATGCGTCAGCGCAGGTATCTCGATCCCCCAGACATCGGCAGTGGTCCTGGCAAAGGCCGCCCCCTGCTGCGTAGTTTCGAACAGCCGCTCTGCACTGGCACTGTAGGCGCACGCCGTCGCATCCAGCGCCTCGACCGCATCGCGATCCGCACAATCGAAAGCGGCGCGTAGCAGGATTGCATCCGTGCGCCCCGTACCATGCTCCAGCACACAGCCAAGCCATTGCTCGGCCTGCGCCGCCGTGGCGATGACGCCCGACTGGATCGCCGTTTCCATGCCATGCGAATAGGCGAAGCTTCCCAGTGGGTAGCTGGGTGAAAACCATTGGCTGAGGATCAGCGTCGGATCAGTGGTCATGGGTCGCGTGATCGTGCGCCGCGTGGTCATGGGCCGTGTGCCCGTGCTCGTGGCTGTGGGTGCGGCCATGGCCATAGGCGCCGCCTTCGGGCGTGAAGGGACGAAACACCGGCGACACGGTCGCCCCCAGATGCGCCAGCATGTGGCCGATCACCGGGTCCGTCTGGATCAGCAGGTGATCCGCCTCGATCTGGCAGGGTGTGTGACGGTTGCCGATGTGCCAGGCAAGCTGGACAAGGTTGGGCCCAGTGATCTCAAACAGCTCCTCGTTCGCGGCGACGACCTCGATCAACTGCCCCTCGCTCGTCTCGAACGCGTCCCCGTGGTTGAGCGACGTCGTCTTGGGCAGGTCGACAAGCACCGATTGCCCGGCTTCCGTTTGCAGCACCTTGCGCCGCAGGAAACGGTCGTCATAGCTCAGCACGCATTGGGCGATTGCCGCGTCCCAGGACCCGGCGGGTTGGATTTTCTGGGTCAGGTGGTCTGTCATGTCAGGCTTTCAAATGGGGTTTCAAGGGGGAGGCGGGCCGGATCGTACCGACCTTCAGAACAGGAAATAGCGCTGCGCCATCGGCAGCACCTCGGCGGGCGCGCAGGTCAACAGCTCGCCATCCGCGCGGACTTCGTAGGTTTCGGGATCCACCTCGATCTGCGGGGTGGCCGAATTGTGGATCAGGTCCTTCTTGCCGATGGTGCGGGTGTTGCTGACCGCGACGGTCTGCTTGGACAGCTCCAGCGCTGCGCCGATGCCCCCGGCCTGCGCCGCCCCCGACACGAAAGTCACCGAGGTTTCCGCCAGCGCGCGCCCAAAGGCCCCGAACATCGGGCGGGTATAGACCGGCTGTGGCGTCGGGATCGAGGCATTCGGATCGCCCATCTGCGCCACCACGATGCTGCCGCCCATCAGAACCATTTCAGGTTTGACGCCAAAGAACGCGGGATTCCACAGCACAAGGTCGGCGCGTTTGCCCACCTCGACCGATCCGACGACATGGCCGACCCCCTGCGCGATCGCCGGGTTGATGGTGTATTTCGCGATATAGCGGCGGACGCGGAAATTGTCGTTGTCGCCGGTCTCCTCGGGCAGGCGCCCGCGCTGCTTGCGCATCTTGTCGGCGGTCTGCCAGGTGCGGATCAGCACCTCGCCCACGCGCCCCATGGCCTGGCTGTCGCTGGCGATGATCGAAAACGCGCCCATGTCGTGCAGGATGTCTTCGGCCGCGATCGTCTCGCGCCGGATACGGCTCTCGGCAAAGGCGATGTCCTCGGGGATGGATTTGTCCAGATGGTGACAGACCATCAGCATGTCGAGATGTTCTTCCACCGTGTTGACCGTGAAGGGCCGCGTGGGGTTGGTCGAGCTGGGCAGCACGTAGTCTTCGCCGCAGATCTTGATGATGTCGGGTGCGTGTCCGCCGCCCGCACCCTCGGTGTGGAAAGCGTGGATCGTGCGGCCTTTCATGGCGGCGACGGTATGTTCGACGAAGCCGCTTTCGTTCAGCGTATCGGTGTGGATCATCACCTGCACGTCCATCGCGTCGGCCACGGACAGGCAGCAGTCGATGGCCGCGGGCGTGGTGCCCCAATCTTCGTGCAGCTTCAGCGCGCAGGCACCGCCGTTCACCATTTCCTCAAGCGCCGCGGGCTGGCTGGCGTTGCCCTTGCCCGACAGACCAACGTTCATCGCGATGCCGTCGAGGGCCTGCAGCATGCGCCCGATGTGCCACGGCCCCGGCGTGCAGGTGGTCGCGAGCGTGCCGTGCGCGGGCCCCGTACCGCCGCCGAAACAGGTGGTGACGCCGGAATGCAGCGCATCCTCCATCTGCTGCGGCGCGATGAAGTGGATGTGGCTGTCAATCCCGCCCGCGGTCAGGATACGCCCCTCGCCCGCGATCACCTCGGTGCCAGGCCCCACGATGATGTCCACGCCCGATTGCGTATCCGGGTTGCCTGCCTTGCCAATCGCGTGGATCAGCCCGCCCCGCAACGCCACATCGGCCTTGTAGATGCCCGAATGGTCCACGATCAACGCGTTGGTGATCACCGTGTCCACGGCCCCTCCCGCGCGCGGCACCTGAGACTGCCCCATCCCGTCGCGAATGACCTTGCCGCCGCCGAATTTGACCTCTTCGCCGTAGGTGGTCAGATCGCGCTCGACCTCGATGAACAGGTCGGTATCGGCAAGCCGGATCCGGTCGCCTGTGGTGGGGCCATACATGGCGGCATATTGGGGACGGGAGATTTTTGTAGGCATTGTTCGGCCTTTCAGAGAGAAAATTCTTGCTTGAGAAGCGCAACGGGTACCCTTGCCGCATCTCGATCCAAACGAACCGACTGGCTTCTTTTTCCAGTGAGCTGTCTCGTCGCACTTCCATAGGTATCAATTTGAAAGAAGCGCTCTCCCGCCAGTTCGAATGATGAATAGGTGGCCTCTACAAGGCCTTGATCTTGAACCTTTTCGATTTCCTTGAACCTGAAGTCTTTCACTCGCGCCATCACAGATCCCCCATCACCTGACCGTTAAAGCCGAACACCCGCCGCGCGCCGCCAAAGGGGATCAGCTGCACCTCGCGCTTCTGGCCCGGTTCGAACCGCACGGCAGTCCCCGCCGCGATATCAAGCCGCCTGCCCCGCGCCGCATCACGGTCGAAGGCAAGCGCCGGGTTGGTTTCGGCGAAATGATAGTGGCTGCCGACCTGAACCGGCCGGTCGCCGGTGTTGGCCACCTCGAGGGTGATCGCCTGCGCGCCTTCGTTCAGCGTCAGCGTACCTTCGGCGGGCATGATTTCTCCGGGGATCATCGCGGGCTCCTTTCAGCGGATCGGGTTGTGCACGGTGACCAGCTTGGTTCCGTCGGGAAAGGTCGCCTCGACCTGAACGTCGTGGATCATCTCGGGCACGCCCTCCATGCATTGCTCACGGGTCAGCACGAGACCGCCCGCCTCCATCATGTCGGCCACCGACCGACCGTCGCGCGCGCCTTCGACCACGGTGTCGGTGATCAGGGCAATCGCCTCGGGGTGGTTCAGCTTGACACCTCGGGCCAGACGCTTGCGCGCGACCTCGGCGGCCATGGCCACCAGCAGTTTGTCTTTTTCTCGGGGGGTCAATTGCATCGCTTACAATCTCCAGACGCTTGGCAGGGTTTGGCCGGACAGAAGCTCCAGCACGGGGATGAGAAAACGGCGCAGGGCCAGGCTGTCGCGGGCCAACGCGCGGACAACCACGAGGCCGTCGCCGCGCAGGCTGGCGCCCGCGGTATCGGGCAAGAGCGCGCGCAACTGCGGCAGATGCGCCTCGGCCTCCGGCGCGGCAAAGACGACCGTGCTGACACAGCCCGCACCACCGCCCATCGCGGGAAGCGCCATCTGCGCCGCCACGTCGCCGCAGAGCCTGACGCCGTCAAGGTACAGCGGCATGCCGTCGCGCGTGATGCGGATCCGATCCTCAAGCGCCACGTCGCGCAGCGTCTCGCCCATGGCCGCCCGGCCAAAGACCAGCGTTTCGGCCATCAAGAGCCGCGCGTCACCGGCCAGCGCGATTTCGAGCCTGCGATCCAGTGCGGCGCGATCGAACAGGATCGTTTCCTGCGGAAGCCAGTGCAGCCGCCCGGCATCGCCAACCTCGATGCGGTTGTCGATCCGGCCCGTGCTGCCATCGGTGGTGCGATAGATCCGCTCCGCCGCCTGTGTGGTGAAGGTCAGATGCGCGCCCGGTGCGACCTGCGCCGCAAGCGACAGACGGTCTCCGCCCGTCACCCCGCCGGCGGTATTCACCAGCACCGCTTCGGCATCGGCGCGAAAGATCCGCGGAAAGACGCATTTCATGCAACCCGACTGCCGCAGCGTCGCGATGCGCGTGGCGCCCGCCACATGCCGCACACCGACCGACACCGCGCCTTCGGCGCGCGGCGGTCTGGGGGCGGCGAAATCGGCAGGGCGCTGCAGTTGGATGGTGAAACCTCGGTCAGAATTACCCCCACAGATGAGCACAGGCCATGGTGGACCGATAGTATTTTCCACCGCCCCTGACGCGACTTTGTGCAAGACGCCTAATTTGAGGGCAGTTCACGCAATTGGCGTGATATCCACCTGCGGCCTGTCCCCGCCCAGCGCTTCGAACGCCATCTGGCGACATGAAAACACGATCACCTGTTGATCAACGGCGACCCGGTGCAGGGCGGTGAACATCTTCACGATGCGCGCATCGTCCGAATAGACCAGCGCATCGTCCAGAATGATCGGCATCGGCCGTCCCTGTTTGGCAAAGAGCCGCGCAAAAGCCAGCC
>JBFFQZ010000101.1:0-9098 GCA_041573235.1 Sulfitobacter sp.
GATTTATTCCGCACGCAAAATCATCACGATGAATCCAAACCGTCCGGTTACGAGCCATGTAGCAGTGCGGGATGGCCGCATTCTGGGCGCGGGAACGCTCGAGGAGCTTTCGGGGTGGGGCGACTACACCCTGGATGACCGGTTTGCGGACAAGGTCATTCTGCCCGGCCTGATCGAAGGCCACGCGCATTCGATGGAGGGGGCGCTCTGGTCGTTTACCTATGTCGGCTGGTTCGACCGTATGGATCCGGACGGAACGGTCTGGTCGGGGGTGAAGTCGGTCGATGATGTTGTCGCGCGGCTCAGCGAAACCGAAAGGACCATGGACGACCCGGAGGCACCATTGCTCGGCTGGGGCTTCGACCCCATTTACATGAACAACGTGCGCATGACCCGTGCCGATCTCGATCGCGTTTCGTCAACACGGCCGGTGGGCATCATGCACGCCTCGGGTCATATCCTGAACGTGAACAGCAAGGCGCTGGAACTCGCGGGCATCTTCAATACCGGTAACAACCATCCGGGCATTCCACTCGGTTCGGACGGCCTGCCAACCGGCGAGTTGAAAGGCCCCGAAATCATGATGCCTGTCGGCAAACATGTCGGCATGGACCGGGCCTTTCTAGCTGCCGATGAAAAAGGTCTGCGCAATTATGGTCGGCTGTGTGTCAGGGCGGGGGTGACGACATCGTCCGATCTCGGACAGCAATTGAATGACGATCTGGTCAGACTTTTCGACAAGGTGACGGGCGAAGACAATTATCCGGTGTGCCTTGTTGCCTTCCGCATCAATCTTGGTGTTTCGCCGCAGGAACTGGTCGATTACACGCTGTCGCTCAAGGAGAAATCGACCGACCGGCTGGAGCTGGGCAAGATCAAGGTCGTGGCCGACGGCTCCATCCAGGGCTTCTCGGCCCGCATGCTTTGGCCCGGCTATTACAACGGCGCGCCCAATGGCCTTTGGTACATAGCCCCAGACCAGCTGTCCGAAATCTATGAACGCGCATTGGCCGCAGGTGTGCAGGTGCACACGCACACCAATGGTGATGAAGCCACGCAGTTGACCATCGAAACACTTGAGGCCGCGTTGCGAAAACATCCTGATTTCGACCACCGCTTCACGCTGCAGCATTGCCAACTGGCCTCCGAGGCGCAGTTCCGCCGGATGGGGCGGCTGGGGATGTGCGTGAACCTGTTTGCCAACCACCATTTCTTTTGGGGCGACGAGCATTATACGCTGACTGTCGGCCCCGAACGTGCTGAACGCATGAACGCCTGCCGGGCTGCTCTGGATGCCAATGTGCCGATGACCATCCATTCGGATGCGCCGGTCACGCCGCTGGGGCCGCTGTTCACGGCGAGCGCGGCCACGACCCGGCATACAGCCTCTGGTCGCACCCAGGGCGAAGCTCAGCGGATCAGCGTTGAAGAGGCGCTTTTCGCGGTCACGATGGGGGCCGCGATCACGATGAAGATGGACGACAGGATCGGCTCGATCGAGATCGGCAAACGCGCGGACTTCGCCGTGCTCGAGGATGACCCGACCGAGGCTGAACCGGAAACGCTCAAGGATGTGCGCGTATGGGGCACGGTGCAGGGTGGCCGCATATTCGAGGCGGCAACCATCTGATGAAACTGCCGGTCACCGTCATTGGCGGCTATCTGGGCGCGGGCAAGACGACGCTGATCAACCATTTGCTGCGCAACGCGAATGGTCTGCGGCTGGCTGTGCTGGTCAATGAGTTTGGCGAGCTATCCATTGACGAAGATCTGATCGAGGCCGAGGATGACGGGCTGATGTCCATCTCGGGCGGATGTGTGTGCTGCGCCTACGGCAATGACATGATCGGCGTGCTCGAGGATATTCGCGATGCAGAGCCGGGGTTTGATCACGTGTTGCTCGAGGCGTCAGGCGTAGCCCTGCCGGCGTCGATCATGACGACCGTGGGTCTGGTCCGGGGTCTGCGTCCGGATGCGACCGTTGTGCTGGCCGATGCTGAGCAGATCCGCCGGAACGCCGCCAACAAGTTCCTGTCCGACACGATCCAAAGACAGTTGGAGCAGGCGGATATTCTCTTGCTCACCAAAGCTGATCTGGTGACGCCAGAGCAGCTCACCAGCGTATCCGAATGGCTGAAAGCCAGCGCGCCGCGTGCCCGGATCCTGCCCGTCGAGAAAGGTCAGGTTGCGCTCGATGCCATCGTCGGCGCGCTGCCGCTGCCCGCCAGAGGATTCGCGCCATCACGATCACCGCATGGCGATTTCGCCAGCATCGTTTTGCGACCCGGTGGACCTGTGGATGCCGAAGCGCTGGCCGCTTCCCTCGCGGCCGACCCGACCGTCACACGTGCCAAGGGCTATGTTGTGCAGGGGGATGGGCTTGTCCTCATCCACGTGGTCGGCAATCGGCATGCGGTTGAAAAGGCAGATGGTTCGCATGACATCGGCGTTGTTTGCATCGGCTTGAAACATGAATTCGCGGCCGAGCGCATTGAGGAACTGGCCTCTCTTTGCGCGGTGGCGGCACCTGTTGCAAAGGAGCCTTGAGAATGCGGATTCTGCTGGTAAACCCCAATTCGACGCGCGCGATGACCGACCAGATGGCACGCGCTGCGCGGCGGGTGGTACGCTCGGACACCGAGATCATCGCTACAAACCCCGCGCATACGCCGACGAGCATTCAGGGATATCTCGATGTCGCGAATTGTCTTCCGGGGTTGATTGAACATGTTCGTGGCCACGAAAATTTCGACGCGGTTGTCGTCGGATGCTTCGACGACACCGGGGTCGAGGCCTTGCGGTGCATTACGTCTGCCCCGGTCATCGGCATCGGTGAGGCCGCCTATCACGCAGCATCGATGATCAGCCCGAAATTCGGCGTTGTAACGACGCTGTCACGTTCTGTTGCCGGACTGGAAGCAAACCTGTTGCGTTATGGCTTTGACCGGCGTTGCGTCTGCGTCCGTGCCAGTGATGTACCCGTTCTTGAACTCGAGCGCGGGGACGAGAGCACGCTCGACAGGATCCGCAGCGAAATTGACGCGGCCATTCATCAGGACGGAGCCGAAGCCATCGTGCTGGGCTGTGCGGGAATGACGGACATGATGCAGATGCTCGCAACGGAGTTCCAGGTTCCGGTCATCGATGGCGTGACTTGCGGGGTCGCAATGGCGGAAGCTCTGGTTGCGGCCGGGATGCAGACCTCCAAGGCGAAGACATACTCATAGCGGCTAGGGTGCATGTTGCGCAGGACGAGGCTACATTCGGTGCCGCGGGCGCGGTTCAGCGCGGATGCATGTCCGGGTCCGATCCGGCCCGAAAAGGCCCGGCATCCCGGTCTTCGACACGTCCGGGCACAACGCGCGACCATGGACCCGCGCTGACGTCGAATGGGACATCGCCACAGCGGGCTCGCCCGGTTGCGCACCAGCGTTAGGCTTCGGCAAGCCGTGCAAGAACAGTGGCTGTCTTGAGCTGTGCCTGTTCGATGTGCCGCCTCATGAAGTTCTCTGCCGCCTCTACATCCTTGCTCATGAGCGCATCGATGATTTGCTGGTGCTCTGTCCACGACGTTTCAGCGGAAATGCCTTGCCGCACGACAACACCCATGGCGCGCCGGATATGGTGCCAGCTGTTGTGCATTGTGGTCGCGATGGTTGCGTTGCCGGACCAGTCGTAAATCATCGCATGAAATTCAAAGTCAGTCTGGATCTGCACGCTCGGATCGCCGGATTTCACGGCACCCCAGCCGCGCGACAGCATATCCTGCGCCCGGTCTGCTGCGTCTTCTGGTTTGCGTTCATGCGCCAGACGGATCGCGAAAGGTTCCAGCGCGCTGCGAAATTCATAGATCGAGCTGAACTGATCAGCGCTGATCTGTCCGACCACGACGCCGCGTTTGCCGGTGTCTTCGACAAATCCGTTGGCCTTGAGAATGGATATCGCACTGTTGACCGGTTGTCGCGACACCTTGAGCCGGGTTGCGATGTCGTCCTGATTGAGCCGCTCTCCGGGTTCGAATTCGCCCGCGCAGATGGCATTCAGCAAAATGTCATACGTTTGTTCCGTCAGCGATTTCAGGGGGGCGATTTCATCCATCGACTGGCTCCTTGAGTGGCAGACACCTGCCTGTTTTTCGGGCGTTCTGGACTCTGGGTCGCATTTCGTATACGAAATACGAGGCTGATATTGCAATAGCTTCGGGAGGAAGCAATGTGTGAAGTCTTTGCGGGACAAGATCCTGAAAGGTACACCAGCACGACCAGACGCCTGCGTCTGAACGGGCACAGTACGTCGATTCGTCTTGAAAACGCTTTCTGGGCGACGCTCGATGCCATTGCGTCCCGGGACGGGGTGACCACGCCGGTCTTCATCTCCACGCTCCATTCAGAGGTGTTGGAGCGGCGCGGCGAACCTGACAATTTCACATCACTTTTGCGATGTGCGTGTTTGAAATTCATGGAGATTTCCCCACGAAACACGCCTGCCAGCATCGCCGCCGAGTAGTCCGGGGCCTGCCCGACGAAAAAACTGCACAGGTAGTAAGGGCATACTACCCTGCCACCACCGCACCTCCTGTACCCTGAAATCCGATACCACTGATTTCAGGAGCACATGGTGGCCAAACAGATCCACTCGATGATCCGCGTCCTCGACGAGGCGCGTTCGATTCAATTCTACGACACAGCTTTCGGGCTCAAGGTGGCGGACAGGCTGGATTTTCCAGACTTCACGCTGCTCTACCTCAGCAACGCTGAATCCGAGTTCGAACTGGAGCTGACGATCAACAAGGGCACGACCGAGCCTTACGATCTTGGCAATGGCTATGGGCATCTTGCGGTCTCGGTCGATGACCTGGACGCCGAGCATGCCCGGTTCGAGGCCGCAGGCCTGAACCCCAGAAAACTCGTTGAATTTGCGCCCGGCGAAGAGGTCGTCGCGCGGTTTTTCTTTGTGGCCGATCCCGACGGGTACCAGATCGAGGTGCTGGAACGGGGCGGTCGTTTCAAATGACATCAAAGGGAGGAACAGTGATGTCCGACACGAATGGTCCAAAGGGGCTGACACGTCGCCAGTTGCTGTCGCGTGCGAGCGCGGCGGGGGCGTCTTTTGTTGTGGGGGCTGGCTTTTTGGCTGCGCCGAACGGCGCGTGGGCGATGACCACAAACGCGCTCAAGCCCGAAACCATGGCGACGCTGGTGCAGATGGCGCGGGATATCTATCCGCATGATCAGGTGGGGGATGAATACTATGTCATCGCCGTCAAAGGCTATGACACCGAAGCGGCGGCCGCCGGGATCGAAGAGGGCGTGGCCAAGTTGAATGCCGCAGCACAGGCCGCCGGACACGATAGCTATCTCGCCGCAGGCTGGGAGCGGGATCGCGTCGATATTCTGCGTGGTATGGAAGACGATGCATTCTTTCAGCAGATCCGGGGCGGTCTGGTGACCGGGCTTTACAATCAAAAAGCGGTCTGGCCGATCTTCGGCTACGAGGGGGCCTCGTTCGAATTCGGTGGCTACATCAATCGCGGCTTTGACGACATCAACTGGCTGTAAGGAGGAGACAACAAATGACAGCTCCATGTGAACTTTCCGACGACAGCGTTGTCGTCGTTATCGGCACCGGCGCAGGCGGCGGTGTTCTGGCAAATGAGCTTGCGCAGAAAGGCGTGAGCGTTGTGGCACTGGAGGCCGGTGGCCGCCACTTTCCCGAGGACTTCATCAACGATGAATGGGACAGCTTTGGTCAGCTTGCCTGGCTCGACCCGCGCACAACCAGTGGCGACTGGCGCGTGGCCAAGGATTTCTCGGGTCTGCCGGCGTGGATCGTGAAATCGGTTGGCGGTACCACCCAGCACTGGGCGGGCGCATCGCTGCGGTTTCAGGATCATGAGTGGAAGGCACGCTCATCTTATGGCGATGTAGAGGGTGCAAACCTGCTCGACTGGCCGATTGATGGGGCCGAGATGGCCCCCTGGTATACCAAGGCCGAAGACAAGCTGGGCGTGACGCGCACAGGTGACCGGCCTGGGCTGCCGGGCAACAACAACTACAAGGTCTTTGAGGCAGGCGCGAAAAAGATCGGGTACGAGCGCGTTCACACTGGGCGAATGGCGATCAATTCCGATGAAAACCGTGACCGCATGATGTGCCAGCAGACGGGTTTCTGTTTCCAAGGCTGCAAATGGGGGGCCAAATGGTCCGCAGGTTATGTCGACATCCCCGAGGGAGAGGCGACCGGCAACCTTGAAGTGCGCCCTCACTCCCACGTTGCGCGGATTCTGCACAATGAGGCTGGCAAGGTCACCGGCGTCGAATACTTTGACAAGGACGGCAATCTGCAGATGCAGAAAGCGCGGATTGTCTGTGTTGCAGGCAACTCGTTCGAAAGCCCGCGCCTGCTGCTGAACTCGGCGTCGGACATGTTTCCAAACGGTCTTGCGAACTCCTCCGACCAGGTCGGGCGCAACTACATGCGCCACATGACAGGTTCGGTCTATGCGGTGTTCGACAAGCCGGTGAAGATGTGGCGCGGCACAACAATGGCCGGGATCATCCAGGATGAAGCCCGTCACGATCCATCGCGCGGGTTTGTCGGCGGTTATGAGCTGGAGACGCTGTCGCTGGGTCTGCCGTTCATGGCGGCCTTCCTTGATCCCGGTGCCTGGGGGCGCGAGTTCACATCGGCGCTCGATGCATACGAGAACATGGCGGGCATGTGGATCGTAGGCGAGGACATGCCGCAGGCCGACAACCGGGTTACGCTCAACATGGACGTCAAGGACCAGCACGGGTTGCCGGTGGCGAACGTGCATTTCAGCGATCATCCCAACGATATCGCCATGCGCAACCATGCCTATAAACAGGGGCAGGCGGTATATGATGCGGTTGGGGCAACGCGGACCTTCCCGACGCCACCATACCCGTCGACCCATAATCTGGGCACGAACCGCATGTCCGAACACCCGGAGGATGGTGTGGTGAACAAGTGGGGGCAAACCCACGATATCGAGAACCTGTTCATCTCGGACGGTTCGCAGTTCACCACCGGCGCGGCTGAAAATCCGACGCTTACCATCGTGGCGTTGGCGATCCGGCAGGCGGATCACATCGCCCGTGAGATGAACGCAGGCAATATCTGAACGCAGAGTCGGCGTCTTGGGGCGCCGACTTTTCACTCACCCTTTTCGGGGTGCTGCGCGAATGTCCGATTTTGAAACGCGAAAAGCCCAGCTTCTTGGTGTCATGAACACCACAAAGCACCATCTGTGCCGTAGTCAGACCCGGATTTGAAATTCCTGTTTGCAGATGCCCGTCCTGACATAGAGGTGCCCTGATGCCTCCGCCCTTTCCGGTGGCTTTGGCCCAAGGTCTGCGGGGCCTGATTCTTGCCCTCTACAGTTCCGGGGCAGCATCCAACGGGACCCCGGAAATCAATCTGCTGGCGATCAACTGGGTGAGCAGCAGGCCGAAATACGGATTTTCGACGCACAGTTTTCGCACATCATCCTCTGAAATCTCATAAAGTTCGCAATCGGTTTTGCACACCACTGAAGCGGTACGTCGCTTGTCGGGGCGGAAAATGCCGAGTTCGCCAACCAATGAACCTGGTTCGACGGCTTTTTCGAATTCGAGGATCAAAAGTTTCCCGCTCGCTAGGAAATACAATGCATCAGCGATATCCCCCTTGCGAAAAAGCAGCGTGTCTTTGGTCAATCGTCTCCGGGTCATGAAGGGAATGAGTGCATCAATTTCCAACCGACCATCGATGGCCATCTTGATCTTCTTGATTTCATTCGCCTTCTGCACGGTCCGGTAAACGTTCAGGGGCAGCAAGGTGGCATGCAATATGAAAATTGGAAGCAGTCCTGCGCTTGCCCCGTAGATCAGGAAAGCGATGTTTGAGGCGACCGCGATCACCCGAAGCTGAAGCATTTGCTTCATGCAGAATGTCAGGAACACCAACCCACTGGCCAGGTATCCTACCAGTTCAGGCCAGGCCGAATAATCTATGTACATGATTTGAATTTTTTATACCCGGTCTATTCAGCTGAGGTCATTTGAAGCCGTTTGATGGCTATCCACAGCCGGGCCTTCAAGCCTTCGCATGGCTGATCTTTTACACAGTAATTACGCACTGATTTCAATTCCCATTATTTGACAAGGTTTTGCCTCACCATCCGGTCGCGTCGGCCTGCTATTTGCAAGTTCCCCTTTATCAAATATATCGAGGCGATAATGTCCTTTTGCGGATATGTTCCAGGACGTATTTCGGTGGCTTAGGCGATGACGCTCAAGCACGTGGGCAAGATATATGATCCTGCCCGGCTTTCGCTCCGCTGTTTGCACCCCGGCGAGGTTCATGTGGAACCCTCCGATCGGGCCGCGCTTGAAACGCTGTCGCACGGGTTTGCCATCGCCGAATGTCCGGCAAACCAGGCATTCATTTCATCAATATGTTCCGACGATATTTCCTGGGATTTGCGGATCGGGGCCAGTCCCGCGTTACACAGACCGAGCGCCAGCATGTCGATAAAACTGGGAACGTCGAAATATGACGTATGGATCAATTCCTTCCACCGCAAGCTTTCGGCCAGTTCGGTCTTGATATCGGATTTCGCGGACGACTCGCGCGACATCCCCAGGATCAACCGGACCTTGTTCAGCGTGTCGATCGCGTTGCTGTCGCTGTGCTGACGGAGCGGTGCAGAGACCAACTCTGGGAGAGGATCAAAGGAGAATTCGAACAGAGGCGGGTGGGCTGCCACGGCATGCACACCTTCCTGGGTCAGATCGTCGCCCCAGGCGCGATCACGGACCGAACGCCAGATCACCCTGTTGATCAGGACCGAAAGTGGCAGGCCGACCAGCAGCAAGGCTTTCTTCAACACCCAGGCCGCCAACAGGATCAGACAGGAAACGGATAGGAACAACATGCAAACCAATACAAACACGGTCGCATTCTGGCCATTCGCGCTATCCGTCAGCATCGCGGCGACAAATTCCAGATCGTCGACCAGCAGCTCCAGAAGAATGCCATTGCGGATCGTATCATAGGCCATCCAAATGCCGGCCCCCAACACGATGGCAAGCTGC
>JBFFQZ010000102.1:0-8956 GCA_041573235.1 Sulfitobacter sp.
TCAACGGTGCGGGTAAATCCACGCTGATGAAGATCATGGCGGGCCTCGACAAGGATTTCAGCGGCGAAGCCTGGGTCGCCGAGGGAGCCAAGGTCGGCTACCTGCCGCAGGAGCCCAAGCTTGATCCGGAACTGAGCGTGCGCGAAAACGTCATGCTGGGCGTCGCGGGAAAAAAGGCGATCCTTGATCGCTACAACGAGCTGGCGATGAACTATTCCGACGAAACGGCGGATGAGATGGCCGCCCTGCAAGATCAGATCGACGCGGAAGACCTTTGGGATCTAGACAGCCAGATCGACGTGTCGATGGAGGCGCTGCGCTGCCCGCCGGACGATGCCAGCATCGCGGACCTTTCAGGCGGCGAAGCGCGGCGCGTGGCCTTGTGCAAGCTGCTGCTGGAAGCGCCGGAAATGCTGCTGCTTGACGAGCCGACCAACCACCTCGACGCCGAGACCATCGCCTGGCTGCAACAGCATCTGATCAACTACAAGGGCACGATCCTGATCGTCACCCACGACCGTTATTTCCTGGACGATATCACCAGCTGGATCCTCGAACTGGACCGCGGGCGGGGCATTCCCTACGAAGGCAACTATTCGGACTGGCTGGAGCAAAAGGCAAAACGTCTCGGCCAGGAGGCGCGCGAGGACAAGTCGCGCCAGAAGACGCTTGAGCGCGAACTGGAATGGATGCGCCAGGGTGCCAAGGCCCGTCAGGCCAAAAGCAAAGCCCGGATCAATGCCTACAACGAGATGGCCGACCAGTCGGAGCGTGAAAAGCTGTCGCGCGCCCAGATCGTCATCCCCAACGGTCAGCGCCTTGGCAACAAGGTGATCGAGGTCAGCGGGCTGACGAAAGCCATGGGCGACAAGCTGTTGGTCGAAAACCTCGACTTTTCCCTGCCGCCGGGCGGGATCGTCGGTGTGATCGGTCCGAACGGCGCGGGCAAATCCACGCTTTTCAAGATGCTGACCGGCCAGGAAAAACCCGACGCGGGCACCGTCGAGATCGGCGATACGGTCGAGCTGTCCTATGTCGACCAGTCCCGGGACGACCTGAACCCGGACGACAACGTGTGGGAGGCGATCTCGGGCGGGGCCGAGCTGATCAAACTTGGCGACGCCGAGGTGAACTCGCGCGCCTATTGTTCGTCCTTCAACTTCAAGGGTGGCGATCAGCAAAAGAAAGTCGGCCTGCTGTCCGGTGGCGAACGCAACCGCGTGCACATGGCGCGTCTGCTGAAATCGGGGGGCAACGTGTTGCTGCTCGATGAGCCGACCAACGACCTTGACGTCGAGACCCTGCGCGCACTGGAAGACGCACTTGTCGATTTCGCGGGTTGCGCAGTCGTCATCTCACACGACCGTTTCTTTCTGGACCGTATCTGCACGCACATCCTCGCCTTCGAAGGCGAGGCGCATGTGGAGTGGTTCGAGGGCAACTTCGAAGACTACGAGGAAGACAAGAAACGTCGACTGGGCACGGAAGCGCTGGAGCCCAAACGTCTCAAGCACAAGAAATTCGTGCGTTGATCTAGCAAGGGGCGGGGTCACACCCGCCCCACACTGCCGCGCAGCCCCCGTGTCATGATGCATGAGTGGCCATAGCCAGCCCAGCGGAACGGGCGACGTGCTTTACTCAGACCAGCAACCGACCTACCCCGGTTTTTCCCGATAAACAGCTCTCAGTTGTTGCCGATCTTGAGCGACAAACGCGCAAACAGGCCGTTCACTTCCTCCGGGTCGGTACCGTCACGCAGATCCGCGCGCCCCTGAAAGCTGCGCATGGCGTTTGCTGCGGCATGCCCTGACATCGGACCTTCCTTGCCCACCCTGCGGACCGACAGGTTCGGCGGCAGTTTCAGCCCGGTGGCCCACTCAACCCAGGTTTCGGCGAGCGTCGCGTTCACAGCCTCCTCAAGCGCTTTCAGAGAAACGCTTTCCCGACTGAAAGCCACGCCGATCATCGCGCCGCGCCCCGCGTATGCAAAGCGCGTGTTTTCGATGTCCATCGTATCGGCCAGCGCGAAGGCCACCGCCTCGACGATCGCACGGAACTGGGCAGGCTTCGTGCGGCGGAAAATGCCCAACGCATCGTCGATCTGAACGCCGAACATCGTCATCGCGTACTGCGAGTCGCCCTTGCGCAGAAAGTCATTTTCCATCTCCAGGAAACCGCGAACCCCACGCGCCTTGCGCACATCGAACCTTTCGTCGAATGAGATGGCCGTCAGGCGGCTCAACTCCTCAAGCGCATGGCTGTTCATCCGCTCGCGTTGCAAGCTTTCGTTCAACAGCGCGGCAAGGTTGATCCGTGTGCCCAGCTCAAGCCCGTCAAACGGCTTGGTCACAAAATCCGTCGCCCCCGCTTCGAAGGCAAGGCCCATCATGTCCGGTGCCTTGACGCCGGTCACCATGATAATGGGGGTGGATCTGTATTGATCGAGCTTGCGGATCTCGCGGCACATTTCGATACCACTTGTTCCCGGCAGCATGATGTCCAACAGGAAAGTGTCAAATGGAACCCGCGCGTCCTTGATCAGTTCCAACGCATCCTCTGCGTTGGTGGCAAAGGTCAGATTCCCGAACCCGCTGCTCTCAAGAGCGTTTGACAAAATATCAAGGATCACCGGATCATCGTCGACAGCCAGAATGCGCATGCACCACGTCTCCTTGCGAAATATCCGGCTGCGGCAGCAAAAGCCGGATTCACTCAACAGAAAATATGGGCCAATATGGCCCCGAAATACGGCAAAATCGGGGCAACCGGTCGCCTACATGAAGGGTTGGTTAACGAGATCCCGCTGATTGGTCTGGGAAAAACCGGTACTGCGTGGTTTGGGCATACAGTGCCCCGGCCCGCAGCCGAACCGACGGAAATGCCGACCGATTCGGCGCGTCCGGCCAGCCCTGTGCCTCAAGCGCGATTGCTGCGCGCGGACCATAGCGGCCGCCCTGGGCGTTCGGCACATCCGTTGTCACGCGGCCATCAAAGATGTGCAGAGCGGGCTGCGTCGTCCAGATCTCCAACGCCGGGCCGCTCTCCGCCACCAGCCGCGCCGCGAAAGCCAGCGGCCCTGCGGGCGCATCGTGCAAACACAGGCTGTGGTCATAGGCGTGCGGCCCGATTGCACGCGGCACCCGAAAATCGAACTCCGTGCCATCGACCTTGGCGATCTCTCCGGTAGGCAGCGCCGTGTCATCCGAAGGCAGATACCGCGCCGCCGCAGGCACCTCGAGCCGATGCGCGTCGATTGCCGCGCTTCCGTCGAGATTGAAATACGGGTGGTGGCAGATATTAAGCAGCGTATCCGCATCGCTTCGCGCTTCGACGGTCAGGGTCAGCACGCCCTCGCCTGGCAACGCATAGCGCGCCTGCACGTCCACGGAACCGGGATATCCCTCTTCCCGCGCTTCTGACCGAAGCGTCAACGTCACCGAACGGGCGTCCGCGTCCTGAACCTGCCAGGTCCGATGGGCAAAACCGCCACTGCCCCCGTGCAGGTGATGCGGCGGAGCGTTGCAGGGCAATGACAGCGGCACACCATCCAGAACCGCCTGCCCACCCGCGATCCGGCCAGCGACACGCCCGACGACAGCCCCCGAATACAACGCGGCATGGCTGCCGCCGTACTGCGCTGGCGGCATGCTCAGAACGAGGGGATTCGCGAATGGCGCACAACGCAGGTCCTGCAAACTTGCGCCAAGGGGCAGGATTCCCGCGCTCAGCATGCCATCGGAAATGTGAATTACTCTGCTCATGACAAATCCCATTTTATCGTTTTATCAATTGGCCTTACACCTGTTCAAATTCGGCACCCCGGCATCGGCCGGGCGCAGCGGTTTGTTGCCGGAGCCCCCCACGACGCTTGAATTGCAAAATCGGGAATGGCATATTTATACGTGCTCACGTTAATCTTATCCAGACCACTGTCACCACTTCGGCGCTCAGTCTCTCGATTACAGACTGACCAAGCCGGGCCATCGCACTTCCGCGGATGGCATCAACATGGAGACTGCGGTATGGCTACTGGCACCGTAAAATGGTTCAATACAACAAAAGGCTACGGCTTCATCGCACCTGACGGTGGAAGCAAGGACGTCTTCGTACACATCTCTGCCGTTGAGCGCGCGGGCCTGACCGGCCTGGCCGACAACCAAAAGGTGACTTTCGACATTGAAGCGGGCCGTGACGGTCGCGAATCCGCAACCAACATCGCGCTGGCCTGATTTCCGCATGATGCACGGCCCCGCAGTGCGGCGCTGACGCTCTACACGGAAACTTGACCGGCCTTTCTGCAACGAATGGCCGGTTTTTGCGCCGGGCACTTGAAAAATATGCCCGTTTTGCGACATTGAACGCTCCAGATTTCTGATATTTCAAGGAACGTACCAGATGCGCCGTCGTACATTTATCGCAACCGCCCTTGCAGCCACAGCCCTGCCACAGGTGGTATCGGCACAGGCTGCTGCCTTTGATCCCACGCCACAGCCTGTGCGGATCAAGAAAAACTATCAGACCGGTGAATTGCTGATCCTGCCGCGCAGCTATTACCTGTATTTCGTGACCGCCCCCGGCGAGGCCATGCGCTATGGCGTGGGTGTCGGCAAAGCCGGGCTGGAATTCACGGGCACCGCGACCATCTCGGTCAAGAAGGAATGGCCAACCTGGCGTCCCACCGACGAGATGATCGAACGCGATCCAAACGCCTATGCCCGTTTCGTCGGCAACACCGATGCGCAGCCGGGCGGCCCGGAAAACCCCTTGGGTGCGCGCGCTCTCTATCTGTTTCAGGGCGGCAGGGACACCTACTTCCGCATCCATGGCACCACGGCACCCAGATCAATCGGGCGCTCGGTCTCGAACGGCTGTATCCGCATGCTCAACGAGCACGTGAAAGACCTGTACACCCGTGTGCCGCTGGGGACAGTCGTTACCGTCCTCTGAAATCATCCGCCACGCGCCCTTGGCCCGACCCCCTTGTTCAGACAGGCGTTGCCCTTGCGGCATCCGCCTTCTGCGCTATCGCCCTACCGGTCTCGCGCAATCAGCTGCAACGCCGCCTCGGCCAGCTGCTTGCCGACGTCCTCCTGAAGGAAATGCCCTGCATTGGGCAACACGGTATGCCGCTGACCGGCGGCCCCGGGGATCGCCTGCTGGAAGGTCTTGTCCACGCCCGCCATGACCTTGTCATCCGCCCCAAAGACCGTCAGGAACGGAATCTCCAAACCGCGCAATATGTCCCACGCGGCGCGGTTTTCTGCGGCCTCAGGATCGTCCGGCGCGTCCGGCAGCAACAGCGGGAATTCACGCGCCCCGGCCAGATATCGCGCGTCCGGGAAAGGCGCGTTATATGCCGCAACCTCTTCGACCGAGAGTTTCGACACCGTGCCCCCATAGACGATGCGCCCCGCGTTGAAGTCAGACACCGATTGCGAATACTCCCGCCACGCGCGGAACGCCGCGTTCATCGGCGTGTCCCCTGTCGGAAGGGCCGTATTGGCCACGACCACGTGGGCAAAACGCTCTGGCATCCGCGCGACAAGGCGCAGCCCGATCAGACCGCCCCAGTCCTGGCAGACCAGCGTGATGTCGGTCAGATCGACCTGCTCCAGCCATTCGGTCATCCAGTCCACATGCCGCCGATAGGTGTAATCCGAACGCTCCGTCGGTTTGTCAGAGCGGCCAAAGCCAACCAGATCCGGCGCCAGAACCCTGTGGCCCGCGTCGACGAAATCCGGGATCATGTGGCGGTAGAGGTAACACCAGGTCGGCTCTCCGTGCATGAGCAGGACGGGCGCGGCACGGCGCGGCCCCTCGTCCAGATAGTGCATCCGCAGCGTGCCGCCCTCGGTATCGTCCAGTTGAACATAGTTCGGACCGAAGTCGAAATCGGCAAGGTCGGCAAAGCGGTCGTCGGGTGTGCGCAGACATTTCATCAGGCTTCCTTTCGCGGCAGCGTATGGCAATACGCTCAGCTTGCGCCAATGGACGCCGCAGGTCCACGCCTATCCGCGCCGGGTGCCGTGTCAGCCGGGCGCACCACAGCAAAGGGGCCCGTGCTTTCGCACGGGCCCCACTGATGCCATCCAGACGTGTCCGGAGTTGAGCCGCCTCAGTTCAGCGCCTTGTCCGTGATCATCGACGTCCAGGCCCCCTCGGGCTGCTTCGAGATCACGGGATCCGACCCACCGGCCAGCAGCGTATCGACAGTCCGCTGGAAATCCGCCTCGACAAGCGCGCCGTCAGAGCCTGCTGTCAGCTTGGCGATCTCTTTCATCATCCGCACCTGCGCCTCTTCGGATTGCGCGCCGGTCTCGTCATTCTCGATCACGATCGCGCCTGCTTCCTCGGGGTTCGCTTCGGCGTATTTCCACCCCTTCATCGAGGCGCGGACGAAGCGGACCATCTTGTCGACGAACACCGGATCCTCAAGATTGTCTTCCAGCACATAGATCCCGTCTTCGAGGGTCGCAACGCCCTGATCTTCGTATTTGAACGTGATCAGCTCATCGGGGTTCACGCCCGCATCGAGCACCTGACCATATTCGTTATACGTCATGGTCGAGATGCAATCCGCCTCACGCTGCAACAGCGGGTCGACGTTGAATCCCTGCTTCAGCACCGTCACGCCATCCTCGCCGCCATCGGTCGAAATGCCTTCCTGCGACATCCAGCTGAGGAACGGGTATTCATTGCCGAAGAACCACACGCCGATGGTCTTGCCCTTGAAATCCGCGACTGACGTGATGCCAGTGTCCTTCCAGCATGTCAGCATCAGGCCGCTCGTCTTGAACGGCTGGGCGATGTTTACCACCGGCAGCCCCTTTTCGCGCGCCGCAAGCGCCGAGGGCATCCAGTTCAGCATGGCATCGGCGCCACCACCAGCCAGCACCTGAGGCGGTGCAATATCCGGACCGCCTGACAGGATCGTCACATCCAGCCCTTCCTCTTCGTAGAACCCCTTGTCCTGCGCCACGTAATAGCCCGCGAATTGCGACTGGGTGACCCACTGCAACTGCAGCGTCACAGCGTTTGCATGCCCGTCCGCGAACACTGGCGCGGCGGCAAGACCGGCGGCACAGGCCGCTGCCATCATCATCTTTTTCATCGTTCGTACTCCAAGTTGGTTGATTTGATCATCGCCCCGTTGCGCAGGGTCATTGTTATCTTTGCGAAGGGTGCCAAAACGTCACCCGTTTCTCCATCATTGTCATCAGCCCGTAAAACGCGCTCCCCGCTAGGGCCGCGACGACGATCTCGGCCCACACCAGATCCAGCGCCAACTGGCCAAAGCTTGTGGAAATGCGAAAACCCATGCCGACCGTGGGCGAGCCAAAGAATTCCGCCACGATCGCGCCGATCAGCGCCAGCGTGGTACCGATCTTGAGCCCGTTGAAGACGAACGGCATGGCCGCAGGCAGCCGCAGCTTCAGCAATGTCGGCCAATACCCCGCACCATAGGTCCGCATCAGGTCCCTCTGCATGCCGCTTGTGTCCTTCAACCCGGCGACCGTGTTCACGAGAATCGGAAAGAACACCATCACCGCGACGACCGCGGCCTTTGATTCCCAATCGCTGCCCATCCACTTCACGAAAATTGGCGCGGTGCCGACAATCGGCAGCGCAGCCATGAAGCTGCCCATGGGCAGGATACCGCGGGTCAGGAACTCTGACCGGTCGGCAAGGATCGCCACCCCGAATGCGGCTCCGGCACCGATGACATAACCACTCAGCGCGCCTTTCAGGATCGTCTGACGGAAATCCGCCCACAGCATCGGCCCCTCGGAGGCCAGCCTTGACAGGACCGACGACGGCGTGGGCAGGATAACCGGGTTCACCTCGAACCCGCGCACCATCAGCTCCCACACGACCACGACAGTCAGCCCAAAGATCGCCGGTATCGCGATCCGCACCGCCAACTGATCGGATGTCGCGCCATTCGATAGCCGAACATTGATCCACCAGCCCAAGGCCCATACCACGCATGCCATTGCCACCAATATCATGCCGCCGCCATCCCCATCCGCTTGAGTGTCATACGCTCGACCAGGCTGAAAATTCCGACCAGCGCGGCCGCCGTCAAGGCTGCGGCGAACAAGGCGGCCCAGGACACCAGCGGCTGCCCGTACTGGTCCCCCACCAACATACGCGCCCCGAACCCCGCCCGCGCGCCCGTAGGCAGCTCGGCAACGATGGTCCCGACCAGGGATGCCGAAACGCCGATTTTCAGCGATGCAAACAGATAGGGCGTCGAGGCCGGAAGACGCAGCGACCAAAAGCCCTGCGCCTTTGACGCATGATAGGTCCGCAGCAGGTCAAGCTGCATGGCCGACGGGCTGCGCAGCCCCTACACCATTCCCACCACCACCGGAAAGAACGACAGATAGGCCGCAATCAGCGACTTGGGGAAAACACCCTGTACGCCCATGGCCCCCAATACCACGATGATCATCGGTGCAAGTGCCAGGATCGGAATGGTCTGGCTGACAATCGCCCAGGGCATGACAGAGCGATCCATCACCCGACTGTACACGATCCCGACAGCCAACAGGATGCCCATCGCGGTGCCAATCACGAAGCCCAGCAATGTCGGCGCCAACGTCACCCAACCATGATAGACCAACGACCGTTTCGATGTGATCTTCTGCTCGAAGATCGTGCGGTACATCTCTCCGGCGACCTGCTGCGGCGATGGCAACCGGGGCCGCTTGAATGCGTACGTCAAAGGTATCAACGCGGGATTGCGCAGCGCCAGAACCACGCCGCCCACCTCCTGACGCGCGGCCGCAGTCTCGGGGGACACGACCGCGCCGCCGCGCTGCGCCTGATCCGCGACCAGATGCATGTTCATCGGAATCACAGCCAACAGCCAGATCCCGATGATCGCCGCGACAACCGTCAAAACTGGCACGACCGACTTCATGTGTTCCCCTCTGGCAAACCCGTCCAGAAA
>JBFFQZ010000103.1:0-8933 GCA_041573235.1 Sulfitobacter sp.
AGCGCATGAAGAAATGCCAGGAAATGCGCCATCATGGCAGGCGGCGAAAACGGGCGCGCCTCAAGCCCCAGCACCATCCAGACGGTGTTCATGCTCATCCCGGTCAGCGTGACCAGCACGAACAGGCCAAAGCGATTGCGATAGCCCGCATAGGCGCAACCAGACAACCACACAGCCAGCCCGACAATCAGGAGATACAGCATCGACTTACTCCACCGGGGTGTTGCGGCCGCTCCGGCGCAGCCAGCGGCCCAGGTAAATCACCGGCCAGCGCAGCACCGAACAGCCCGCCGCCAGCACCAGCAGGCCGATCCACGGCCCGTGCTGCGTCACCACGTAGCCCACAATGGGAATGCCCACGGCAATCAGGATATAGGCGTTGCGCCAGTGGTGGTCGCGGCTCGGCATCATGGCCAGCACATTCGCGATCAGCGCCCACAGACAGGCAAGCGTCAGCGACAGGCTCATCGGGGGATCTCCGGGTGTTCACCGCGCAGCCGTGCCACGAGATAGCGTAGCGGGTTGCGGAACATGGACACGAAGGCCGCAAGCGCCAGCGCGGCAAAGATCCACCCGTGCTGCAGCCAGATCAGAACCATCAGCACCGGCGCGCCCAGCAACAGCGCAACACCGGGCGCGTACTGATGCCGCATCGGCAGCATCGCAACCCCGACCGACGCAAAGACCCACGCGATCGACAACCAGACCAGCATCATGCGATCCGACCTCTCGGGCGGGCAATCAAGGCTTCCGACAACCAGCTGTCCAGCGGGAATTTGGCCGTGAACCGTTGCGGCGAGGCGATCGCCATGCCGAAGAAAACCGGCAGCGACGGGGCCGTCATGCGGCTTCTCCCTTCAAGGCGCGCAAGGCCTCCGGCAAGGCGTTGGCCCATGCGCTGATTGTCCCGGCGCCGAGGCACACCACCATGTCTCCCGGCCGGGCCTGTTCTGCGACCAGCCGGGCCAGATCCTCCGGCCCGTCCACCCCCCGCGCGTGGCGATGGCCATGCTGGATAAGGCCCGCGACCAGCGCATCGCGGTCCGCGCCTTCAATCGGCTCTTCCCCGGCGGCAAAGACCTCGGCGATGCCCACGACGTCACAATTATTGAAACAGGCGCAGAATTCATCGAAATGATGGCTCAGACGTGAATATCGGTGCGGCTGGTGAATGGCGATGACCCGGCCTTCGGTCGCATGGCGCGCGGCCTTCAGCACCGCCGCGATTTCGACGGGATGGTGGCCGTAGTCGTCGATGATGGTCACGCCGTCCACTTCACCCACGCGGGTAAACCGCCGGTTCACGCCGCCAAAGCTGCCCAGCGCCGCGCGGATTTCCGCAGCCTTCATGCCCAGGTGCCGCGCCACCGCGACCGCCGCCAATGCGTTCGAGACGTTGTGATCGCCCGGCATCGGCAGGGCGCAATCCTCGATCACGATGTCTTCGGCCTGCAAATGCACATCGAAATGTGCCACACCGGCCTTGTAGTGCAGACCGACCGCGCGCACATCCGCCTGCGCGTTGAACCCGTAGGTGATCACCCGTCGGTCTCGGATCTTGCCGACCAGCGCCTGCACTTCGGGGTGATCGGTGCAACAGACCGCCACGCCGTAGAACGGGAGGTTGGAGGTGAAATCGTAAAACCCCTGGCGCAGGTTCTCGATGGTGCCCCAATGCTCCATATGCTCGGGGTCGATGTTGGTGACGATGGCGATGGTCGCGGGCAGACGGTTGAAGGTGCCGTCGCTCTCGTCGGCCTCGACCACCATCCATTCGCCCTCGCCCTTGCGCGCATTCGAGCCATAGGCGTGGATGATACCGCCATTCACCACCGTGGGATCAAAGCCGCCGCCATCCAGCAGCGCGGCGACCATCGTGGTCGTCGTCGTCTTGCCATGGGTGCCCGCCACCGCGATGTTGGACTTGAGCCGCATCAGCTCGGCCAGCATCTCGGCGCGCCGCACGATCGGCAGGCCCCGCGTGCGGGCGGCGTCCAGTTCCGGGTTGCCCGGCTTGATCGCCGAGGAAATCACGACAACCTGCGCGTTCTCGATATTCTCGGCCTTCTGGCCCTCGAACACCCGTGCCCCCAGACCGACCAGCCGATCGGTGATCTTTGATTTCTTCAGGTCAGAGCCCTGCACCTGGTAGCCGTGGTTCAAGAGCACCTCGGCGATGCCCGACATGCCGATGCCGCCGATCCCGACAAAATGGATGGCGCCCACGTCCAGGGGCAGTTTCGTAGCAGCGTTCATCGCGTGTCATCCTTTGCTCTCAGCTCTTCGACCATGTTGGCCAGAGCTTCGGCGGCCTCGGGTCTGCCCAATCGCAACGTGCTTAGCGACATTTGCGTCGCCGCCTCCCCGTTCGACAGGATCATGTTAATATAGTCGGTCAGCGTCTCAGGCGTCGCCGCGTCTTCGCGTATCAGAACAGCCGCCTCCGCTTCAACCAGTCCATGGGCATTGGCGACCTGATGATCGCCCGCCGCGGCGGCAAAGGGGATCAGGATCGCGGGCCGCCCGATCACGGTGAGGTCCGCGATGGTCGACGCGCCGGATCTGCTAATCACAAGCTGTGCCTGAGACATTCGGCGCGGGACGTCGTGAAAGAATGGCTGCACATCGGCGTCGATGCCGCTTTCGGCGTAATAGGCAGAAACCCGCTCACGGTCTTCTTCGCGGGCCTGGTGGCTGACGCGGATGTTGCGCAGCATGTCCATCGGCAGCCCCGCGATGGCAGGCGGCACCACATCGCTGAGGATCCGCGCGCCCTGGCTGCCGCCCATCACCAGCAGCTCCATCGGATAATCGCCGGGCGGGATATACCCGGCCCCTGCCCGTTCTAGGACGGCACCGCGCACCGGGTTGCCGACATGGATGCCCTCGACCCCATCCGGCAGCGCCGTGGGCCATGTGCCGCAGGCCACGACATCCACCCGCGGGGCAAAGATCTGGTTCACGCGGCCCAGCACGCCGTTCTGTTCGTGGATCATCCGCGGCAACCGAAGCGCCCAGGCCGCCGTCAGCGCGGGGATCGACGGATAGCCGCCAAAGCCGACCACGACGGCGGGCTTGTCGCGCAGCATCGCCCACGTGGCGCTCAATACGCCACCAAGGATGCGAAACGGCGCCGCGGCCTTTGCCACCAGCCCGCCGCGCGCAAAAGACGCGCTGGAGGTCTGTTCGATCTCGACCGCTTCGGGGAAGGCGCCGGTATACCGTGCGCCGCGCGCGTCAGTCATCAGCTTGACCCGCCAGCCGCGCGCCAGCATGACCTCGGCAAGCGCCTGGGCAGGAAACATGTGCCCGCCGGTGCCCCCTGCCGCGATGATCAACAGCGGCTGCGCCATCACCCGCGCCCCCGCGACAGAAACGCCGAAATCTCACCCTGCGGGCGGGTCCGGGTAAAGGCCAGCAGCATGCCCAGCGCTATGCCCGACGCGATCACCGACGACCCACCGTAGCTGACGAAGGGCAAGGTCATGCCCTTGGCCGGCAACAGCCGCACCGCCACGCCCATGTTGATCATCGCCTGCACCCCGAACATGCAGGCAAGCCCGGTGCCCGCAAGACGAATGAACGGATCACGCTCGCGCACGAGCCGCAACAGCGATCGGACCACCACCGACGCGTAAAGCGCGATGATGCACAGCACCAGCACCAGCCCGTATTCCTCGGCCGCGACGGCAATGATGAAATCGGTATGCGCATCGGGTAGCGACCATTTCACCTCGCCCTCGCCCACGCCGACACCGAAAAGACCACCCTCGCGGATCGCGTTGGTCGCATAGCCAAGCTGCGTCGTGGGATCGACCTCGACACTGAGAAAGCCATCGATCCGGCGCGCGAAATGTTCGGAATTGGAATAGGCGACCGTGCCCGCGATTACGACCATCGCCGCCATGCCCACCAGCAGAACCATCGGCGCACCAGCCACGAAATACATCACGCCCCAGCCGAAAAGCACCAGACAGGCCTGACCGAAATCCGGCTGCAACGCCAGCATCAGAACGATGCTCAGACACAGGCCGAAGGACCACGCCCTGCCGGGCGGTCCGTTGATCTCGAGGTTTGCGGCCATCATCCAGGCGGCAACGACCATGAACCCGGGTTTGAGAAATTCCGAAGGCTGCACCGACGCAAAGCCGAGGCTGTACCAGCGCACCGCGCCCTTGCCGAAATCGGTGCCGAACACGGGCAGCAACGACAGCGCCACGAAAGAGACGACAAAGCCGATCACGGCCAGCCTGCGCACCACGGTGGGCGACATCATCGAGGTCAGCATCATCGCAATCATCGCCAGCCCGCCAAAGAATGCCTGCCGCTGGACATAGTGGAACGGCTCGAATCCGTTCTTTTCCGCAAGCGGCGGAGACGCCGCGAGCCCCAACAACATTCCGACACCAAACAGCATCAGAGTGCACGACAAGGCCCACTTATCGAGCGTGCGCCACCATTTGGATAAGATGGGTTCGCCTTCCCGTATCGGGACCGCGCCATAGACCATTTCTGTCATGGGTAATGCCTTACACTGCCTGTCTCGCCCCCTTTGCGGGGGTCTGGGTCGAACTATAGCGGGAAAAACGAATCGCGGCTAGTGCTTTGCGCCGTATTCCCTTCGGTGACGTCGCGCGTTGTCGGCAGATCCACGCCACGCGGCAGGAACGGTGCAAGCGCTTGATGCGGCGCCCGAAGCTGCGGGCCTGAGCACGCCCTGCCGGAAAACCCAGGATGCGCGCGCAGCTTGACCCCGCCGCCCGCTTAGGGCACGCCGCGCAGCATGGAATTTGACACGGCGATCATCGGAGCGGGAGCAGCAGGCATGATGTGCGCAGGCCACACGGCCGGGCGCACCCTTGTGGTGGACCACGCAAAGGCGCCGGGCGAAAAGATCCGGATTTCCGGCGGGGGGCGCTGCAACTTTACCAACATGCATTGCGATCCGCAGGCGTTTCTGTCCGGCAATCCGCATTTCGCGAAATCCGCGCTCGCGCGCTACACGCAATGGGACTTCATCGCGCTGGTCGATGCCCAAGGCATCCCCTGGCACGAAAAGACGCTGGGACAGCTTTTTTGCGACACCAGCGCAAAGGACATCGTGGCGATGCTGCGCCGCCTGATGCAGGCGCGCGGCGTGGACCTGCGCCTGCACAGCCGCGCATCGAAAATCCGACACGATGGACACCACTTCAGCTTTGCACTGCAAGCCCCTGACGGGGAACACAAAGTCACCGCACGCAACCTAGTGATCGCGACCGGGGGCAAATCCATTCCAAAGATGGGCGCGAGCGGGTTTGCCTATGATATCGCGCAACAGTTCGGTCTGCCGGTGACCGATACGCGCCCCGCGCTGGTGCCCTTCACCTTTCCCGACCGCCGCTTTGCCGAAATTTCTGGTGTGGCGACCCCGGCGCGGGTGACCGCAAACGGCACCACCTTTGAAGAGGCGCTGCTGTTCACCCACCGGGGTCTGTCCGGTCCCGCAGTGCTTCAGGCGTCCTCCTACTGGCGCGAGGGCGATGCGATCACGCTAGACATCGCGCCACCAGGGCTTCTGGAGAGCCTGCGCGCCCAAAGGCAGCAGGCCGGGCGCCGGAACCTCACCACCGAGCTGGCCCGCCACCTGCCTTCGGCGCTTGTCGATCACCTGTCGGGCTTCACCGATCTGGGCGGCAACCTGGCGGATTGGTCCGACAAACGGCTCGATGCGCTGGTCGCGGGTCTCAGCGCGTGGGAGCTGACACCAAATGGCACCGAAGGCTACCGCACTGCCGAGGTGACGTTGGGCGGGGTGGACACGGACGCGCTGTCATCGCGGACGATGGCCGCGAAAAACCACCCCAACCTGTATTTCATCGGCGAGGCGGTGGACGTGACGGGCTGGCTTGGCGGGTACAACTTCCAGTGGGCCTGGTCCTCGGGCATGGCAGCGGCGCGCGCGATCGGCGCCTGACATCAGGCCAGATGCGCCTGCACCAGCCGCACGAAATCATCTCCGCGCCTCTCGAAATTGTCGTATTGATCGAAACTGGCGGCGGCTGGGGCGAGCAGCACCACATCGCCCGGCTCGGCCTCTGCCACGGCCTGCGCCACGGCGCGCTCCATCGTGGTGCAGACCTCGGCTTCGACGCTCAGCTGCATGGCAAAGCCCGCCGCCTCGCGTCCGATCACATAGGCCTTCTTCACCGCGCCCATCGCCCCTTCGAGCGCGGCCAGACCGCCCTCTTTCTCTAACCCGCCACAGATCCAGCGGATGTTGCCGAAGGCCGACAGCGCCTTGGCCGCCGCGTCCACATTCGTGGCCTTGCTGTCGTTGACGAACCGCACGCCGTCGCGCTCTGCCACGGTCTGGCTGCGGTGCGGCAGGCCTGCAAAGCTGTGGAACGCGGCCTCGATCACGCGCGGCGCAAGGCCCAGCGCGCGGCACGCCGCATAGGCGCAGCAGGCGTTCTGGTGGTTGTGCGCCCCGGGCAGGCCCTTGACCGTGCGCAGGTCGATCGACGCGGCCTGTTTGCCATTCCGGTATTCGCTGAGAAACCCTTTGCGGGCGAACACCTGCCAGCCGGGGCCTGTCAGCTTGCGCGCGACACTGACACGGATCACGCGGTCGTCCCGCCCCCCCTCGCCAAGCTGGCCCGCAAGGAACAGCCCTTCGTTTTCGTCCACGCCGATCACGGCACGGTCCGGGCCGCCTTCGGAGAACAGCCGCCGTTTGGCCGCGAAATAGCCCCCCATGCCGCCATGCCGCTCAAGATGGTCGGGGCTGAGGTTGGTAAACACCGCCACATCCGGCGTCAGGCTGCGCGCGAGATCGATCTGGTAGCTCGACAGTTCGAGCACGACCACGCCGCCGGACGTGGCGGGGTCGATGTCGAGCACGCCGCGCCCGATGTTGCCGGCCAGCTGCGCATCGCGGCCAGCGTGCTCGAGAATGTGGTGGATCAGCGCCGACGTGGTGGATTTGCCGTTCGATCCGGTCACCGCGACCACCCGCGGCGGGGTGTCGAACAGGTTCCAGTCCTGCGTTGCAAAGCTTTGAAAGAACAGGCCGATGTCGTTGTCCACCGGCACCCCCGCCTCCAATGCGGCGGCAACTACGGGATTTGGCGCCGGATAGAGATGCGGAATGCCGGGGCTGACAATCAGCCGGGCGATGTCGTCAAAGGCGCCGGGGCGGGTCAGCTCGGCCGTGGCGAAGCCCTCGGCGGTGGCGGCATCGCGTGCGGCCGGATTGTCGTCCCAGACCACGGGCGTGGCCCCCCCCGCCTGCAAGGCCCGCGCGGCGGCCAGCCCCGACCGGCCCAAGCCCAGAACCGCAACCCGCGCACCAACGAGACCTTGAACTGCAATCATGTCTTTTCGCTTCACTCTCGTTTCAAAGGTCTAAGGACCTGATATGACGTCGACGGCTGGGCCCGAACGGATCGCCTGCCCGGTGACTAGCGCACTTTCAGCGTGGCCAGCCCGATCATCGCGAGGATCAGCGAAATGATCCAGAAGCGGATCACGATCTGCGGCTCGGCCCAGCCCTTTTTCTCATAATGGTGGTGGATCGGCGCCATTAGAAAGACACGGCGGCCGGTCCGCTTGAAGTACAGCACCTGGATGATCACGCTCAGCGCCTCAACCACGAAGAGCCCGCCGACGATGGCCAGCACCAGCTCGTGCTTGGTCGCCACGGCGATCGCACCCAGCGCCCCGCCAAGGGCCAGCGACCCGGTATCGCCCATGAACACCGCCGCGGGTGGCGCGTTGTACCACAAAAAGCCAAGCCCCCCGCCAAAGATCCCGGCGGTGAAGATCAGGATCTCGCCCGTGCCGGGGACATAGTGCACATCCAGATAATCGGTGAAATCGACGCGCCCCACGGCATAGGCGATCACCCCCAGCGCGCCCGCGGCGATCATCACCGGCATGATCGCCAACCCGTCCAGCCCGTCCGTCAGGTTCACGGCATTCGCCGCGCCGACGATGACAATTACCGCGAAGGGTACGAACAGATAGCCAAGATTGATCAGCGTGTCCTTGAACACCGGCAGCGCCAGTTGGTACTGCAAGCCCTCAGGGTGGTACTGCGCCGCCCAGAATCCGGCCACGCCGGAAATGAGAAACCCCAGCAACAGCCGCATGCGCGAGGACACACCCGCGACGGTCTGCTTGCTCACCTTGGCGTAGTCATCGGCAAATCCGATGGCGGCAAAGCTCATCGTGACGAACAGAACCAGCCAGACGAACGGATTGTCCAGCCGCGCCCAGAGCAGCGTCGAGGTCAGCAACGCGCCCACGATCAGCAGCCCGCCCATGGTGGGGGTGCCCGCCTTGGCGAAATGCCCCTCGGGGCCGTCGTCGCGAATGGGCTGGCCCTTGCCCTGCCGTTTGCGCAGCACCGCGATCAGCGGCTTGCCGAACAGGAACCCGAACACCAGCGCGGTCAGGAACGCGCCACCCGCCCGAAAGGTGATGTATCGAAACAGGTTAAAGAAATCGCCGCCATCCGACAGCAGGGTCAACCAATAGAGCATACATCGTCCTTACACCAAATTCGGGGTGACCGCTGCAACATATTGTGGCACGTGCCCGGTCGGCCCCCTTTATCGGGGACATCACACATCTGTCACCGGATGGCCCATTTTCCGGATGGCGTCAACGATCAGGCCCAGCTTCATGCTGAGCGATCCCTTCGCCAGGACAACATCCCCCGCGTCCAGCCGGTTATGCAGCCCTGCCAGCAGCTCTTGAGAGGTTTCGACCCATTCGCCGCGCTGGGCATCCGGCAGCAGGTCGTGCAGCGCCTTCATCAGCGGCCCGACACAGTGGACCACGTCCAGCGATTTGGTTGCGTCCAGATGCGCCAGCCCCGCGTGCAGCGCGACCGCGTCCGGGCCCAGCTCTTTCATGTCACCCAGGACGGCGATCCGCCGCCCCTTGCC
>JBFFQZ010000104.1:0-8872 GCA_041573235.1 Sulfitobacter sp.
AGCCCGCGCCCCGCACCCGGAAAGAGATGCCTTTGCCAAATTTTGTGGCGGGCGAAACCTTGCCGTGCAGCACGATGACCAAGCTGCAAGAGGTGACATTGCGGGCGGAGATTGGCGGATGATTGATCAAGCAAAGCAAGCGTTTCTGACAGATTTGTTCGAGGTGGCCGTAAAGGCCGCGGATGCGCGCGCCGCACTGGCGCCGCATCTGCCCGCACGGCCCCGTGGCCGCACCGTGGTCGTCGGCGCGGGCAAGGGCGCGGCACAGCTGGCAGCGGCGTTCGAGGATCTGTGGGACGGGCCGGTCACGGGCGTGGTGGTCACGCGCTATGGCTATGCGTGCCCGACGCGGTCGATCCGCGTGATGGAGGCGGCGCACCCGGTGCCCGATGAGGCCGGGCTGGCGGCGACGGCGGCGCTGTTCGATGCCGTCGCGGGGCTGGGGCCGGACGATCTGGTGGTGGCGCTGGTCTGTGGTGGCGGCTCGGCCCTGCTGCCATGCCCGCCCGAGGGGCTGACGCTGGCGGATGAGCAGGCGCTGAACGCCGCGCTGCTGGCGTCGGGCGCGCCCATCGGGGTGATGAACGCGATCCGCAAGCACGCGAGCGGGATCAAGGGTGGGCGGCTGGCCGCCGCGGCGCATCCGGCCAAGGTCGTCAGCCTTGTGGTGTCGGACGTGCCCGGCGACGATCCGGCGCAGGTGGCATCGGGCCCCACGGTACCCGATGCGGTCACGCTTGAAGATGCGCGGGCGCAGATCGCGGCGCGCGGCATCGCCCTGCCGCCCGCCGTGCTGGCGCATCTGGTGCGCGCGCCGGACCCGGCGGACGCAGTGTTTGCGGGCCATGAGGTCAAGGTCATCGCTTCGGCCCGTCTGTCACTGGAAGCGGCGGCGGCGCGGGCCGAAGCCGCAGGCGTCGCGGCGGTGATCCTGTCGGACGCGATCGAGGGAGAGGCCGAGACCATCGGCCAGATGCACGCCGCGATCGCGCTGGAGGTCGCGGCGCGCGGACGGCCCTTCGTGCCGCCGGTGGTGGTGCTGTCGGGCGGTGAGACAACGGTGACCCTGCGCCACACCGATGGGCGCGGCGGGCGCAACACGGCGTTTCTGCTGTCATTCGCGCAGGGCATCGACGGGACAGCGGGCATCACCGCCCTTGCCGCCGACACTGACGGGATCGACGGGTCGCAGGACAATGCCGGTGCGTTTGCAGACGGCGGCACGTCGGCGGCGATGCGTGCGGCGGGGGTGGACCCAGCGGACGCGCTGCGTCGCAACGACGCCTGGGGCGCGTTCGACGCGGCAGGCAGCCTGTTCGTGCCCGGCCCGACCGGCACCAACGTCAATGATTTCCGGGCAATCCTGATCGACCCATAGGTCGGCGGGGCTCAGGGGCTGTCCGCCTCCGCAAAAAGCGCGGCAAGCGCGGTGTCGAGCGCCGCAACCTCGGCGTCGCTGGGCAGATGGCCGGTGAAGGTCAGCACATAGTCGCAGGTAAAACGCTGGCGCTCGGCGATGGGTTCGTTCAACTCGGCGTCGAAATAGCCGATCTGCATGTAATAGAGTACACGCGCGCGGATCATCGCCTCGGTCGGCGGATAGTCGAACCGTTCGAACATTCCGGTCAGCGCGGCGATGCGCTCCGCGTCCGAGGCCTGAAGCGCCCGCCGGACCCCGGCATCGCGGCGCGACCAGTCGCGGATCGCGAAATCAAGCCGGTTGTTGAAACGGTCGGTGTCCAGGAAACACAGGAAGATCTGGCAGACGGCGGCGGTGATCGTTTCGGTGGGGTGGGCGGCGCCGGTGACGATGGCCTTCGTGTTCGTTTCGCGCCAATGATCCAGCAGCGCGTCCAGGATGTCCTGCCGGGATTTGAAGTACCAATAGAAGCTCGACCGCGACACCCCCAGCCGGTTGGCCAGCGGCAGGATCTTGACCTGTTCGATCCCGTCGCGGATCAGCGTGTCGCGGGCCGCGTCCAGCCAATCCTCGCGGGTGGCCTTGATGTTTTCGTTGGGCGTATCCTGCATCAGCTGACCGGAGCCGCGCCGTCGGCGGCGGTGCGTCCCGGGATGTCGTCCTGCGCCATGTCGTTGCTGCCTGTTCCCCCGTCGCAGCACAGTTCGGCGACCATGTTGAGCACTTCGACATCGGTGATCAGCTTTTCAGAGGAGACGGTCAGCCCCCCTTCGAGCCACCCCGCCGCGTGGATCACCACCGTGACCCCCGCCATCAGACAGCCCCAGGCACCCATCTGGGTTTCATTTGCGGCCTGCACGTCGTTGAGATTGCTCGCCGATCCCGTGGCAGCGCGACAGGCGTCGTCCGACAGCCTGCGGACCGCAGCCAGCATCTCGAAGCTTTCGGCGGACTGACGGCTACCGCGGGCATAGATGAAGGGCACCTTGTCGGGCAGCAGCACCTTCATTCCCTCGGTTTCCAGCACGTCCAGCGCGGCGTGATGCATCGCCGCGATGTGATCGTCGCTGAAGGCGCGAAGGGGCGCGAATGGGTTTGTCAGCTGGCGGTAGTTGCGCGCGCGGGCAGGGGTCCGGGGCGTGTGCTGCCCGCGCCTGCCGCCGCGCCGACGTGCGATGGGGTCTGTCATCCGCGCATCGCCTTGCCCGCGGGGTCGTAGGGCGAGGGCGCGATGACCTTTGCCGCACGCTCTATCCCGACGATGTGAACGCTCAGCGCGGTGCCGGGCGCCGCCTGATCCGTGTCGACCAGCGCCATGGCCAGCGATTTGCCCAGCGTGTGGCCATAACCGCCTGACGTGACGAAACCGACCTGTTTGCCGTCCTGCCAGATCGGCTCATAACCGCTGGCGTCGGCATCGGTTGCAGCAACCTGCAGCGTGACAAGACGCCGCGCGGGGCCGTTGCCGTCGCGTTGCGCCAAAGCCGCGGCATGGCCCGTGAAATCGGTTCGGCTCCAGTCGATCCATCGGTCCATGCCCGTCATCGCGGCAGTGTAGCCTTGGGTGAATTCCGCCGACCAGATGCCATAGCTTTTCTCGAGCCGCAGGCTGAGCATGGCGTTGAACCCGAATTCGATCATGCCGTCATCCGCCCCCGCCGCCAGCAGGGTGCGGCGCAGGGCTGCGTGATCGCCCGCGCGGCAGTGGATTTCAAAGCCAAGCTCGCCGGTGACCGACAGCCGCCCGATGCGGGTGCGCAACAGGCCCACGTCGAAGGCCCCACAGCCCATGAAGGGCAGCTCGGCGGCCCCGGGGGCGAGCCGCGCCAGCACTGCGCGCGATGCAGGGCCCGACAGGGAAAAGCCCGATGTGTCCTCGCCGAGATCGCGCAGGGTCACGCCGTCGACCATGTGGTCGTCGAACCAGCGCCTGTGCCAGCTGCGCAGGTAATAGCTGCCCATGATCCACCAGGAGCCGTCGCCCCAGTTGAACAGGGTCAGATCCCCCTTGAGCCGCCCGTCGCCTGCCAGCATCACGGCCAGACGCGCGCGCCCGGGCGCCGGAAGCCGCGTGGCAAATACCCGGCGCAGCCAGTCGCGGGCGCCGGGACCCGACACCTCGAACCGCGAAAACCCGGTGATGTCCAGAAGCCCCACGCCCGCGCGCACGGCCCGGCACTCGGCCGCGACGATGTCAAACGCGTTGGACCGCTTGAGCGAGGGCGTTTCGGCAAATCCTTCGGGCGCGAAGTACAGCGGCACTTCGAGGTCCCAGCTTTGCCCCCAGACACAGCCCGCTGCGGTCATTTCGGCATGGGCGCCTGCTGTCTTGATCGGTCGGCCTGCGGGCAGCTGTTCGTTGGGATAGGTCATCACGAACCGGCGGGAGTAGAACTGACCGGTGGTTTCCTTGATGTATTGCCGGTTCTCGGCCCAGACGCCGTAGCGGGCGACATCCATGCCATAGACATCCGCCTCGGGCGTGCCGTGGATCATCCATTCGGCGAGGCTTTTGCCCACGCCGCCGCCTTGGAGGAAGCCGGCCATCACGGCGCAGGCGGACCAATAGCCGCGTTTGCCCGGCACCGGACCCACCAGCGGATTGCCATCGGGCGAGAAGGTGAAGGCGCCGTTCACCCATGTCTTGACGCCAACTTCCTGCAACGCGGGATAGCGCTCAAAGCCCATCGTCAGTTCACGTTCGATGCGGTCGGTGTCCTCGGCGAACAGCTCCATCCCATAGTCCCAAGGCGCGCCGTCCATGGCCCAATGTTCGGTGTTCACCTCGTAGATGCCCAGCAGCACGCCTTTCTGATCCTGCCGCAGATAGGTGAATCCTTCGAGATCCACGGTCATCGGCACCTCGAAATCGAGCGCTTCGAGGGCAGGGATGCTGTCGGAGATCAGGTAGTGGTGTTTCAGCGGCGCCACGGGCAGTTCGATGCCCGCCATCCGGCCCAACTGTTTCGCCCAGAGCCCGCCCGCGTTCACCACGTGCTCGCACGAAATCGTGCCCTTTTCGGTCACCACGTCCCAGCCTTGCAGCGTCTGGTTCAGCTCAAGAACGCGGTTGTGTTCGATCACCGTGGCGCCGCGTTTGCGGGCGGCGGTGGCATAGGCGTGCACGGTGCCGGTGGTGTCGACATAGCCTTCGCGGTCGGCCCACATTCCGCCCAGCAATCCCTCGCCCGACATCAGCGGGTTCAGGGCGACCGCTTCTTCGACGCTGACCAGACGGCAGTCGGTGATGCCGATGGACTGGAACGTGCGATAGGCCGATTGCAGCCATTCCCAACGGTCCGCTGTGCCCGCCATGGTCAGCCCGCCGGTCATGTGCAGGCCGATGTCCTGACCGCTCTCTGCCTCGATCTCGCTCAGCAGGTCGATGGTATAGGCCTGCAGCGCCGCAATGTTGGGATCAGCGTTCAGGGCGTGAATGCCGCCCGCCGCGTGCCAGCTGGATCCGGCGGTCAGGACGGACCGCTCCACGAGGCAGACATCGCTCCAGCCCAGTTTGGCGAGGTGGTAGAGAACCGAAGCCCCGACGACGCCGCCACCGATGACGACGACACGGTAATGAGATTTCATGGGTGCGCCCTCCCGATGGCCTGCTGGTGCCGGAAGGCTAGCAGCGGCGGCGGCACGCTGTCTAGACACTTGTGTCCAGAGCTATCCGCAAAGCCCGCGCGGGCGCTGCCTTGGATGCCCGGCGCATGGGTTGCGGCGCACCGTCAATGCAATCGGACCCTTGCCGAAGTGCGCATTGATTAACGGGCGCGTCAAAAGATCAGGCCGGACAGATCGTTTCGGAAAAGGAGCGTCCGGAAAATCTTTCGCGCGCGCTGTTATGCTTCGGGCAAGCGCTAGAAGATATCTGTCTGAACGGTCTTTGCGGCACCACAGAAGTGCTCGAAATCGCCTTTGCTGGAGTTCTCAAGAAACGCCGCAATGCGTATTTTCAAATCGGTAAGTTCAGTTTTTTCGTTCAAGGTGTATGTGTGCATTTCGACACCAAAGTGTGAAATGGTGGAGCATAGCGGGATCGAACCGCTGACCTCCTGCATGCCATGCAGGCGCTCTCCCAGCTGAGCTAATGCCCCAAGTCGCGCAAAGCGGACTGGTGGACCCTTACGGGGCCCGATCGACCGAACCGTCAGGCCCGATGCGCCGTGTACTAGGCACAAGCGCGGGCGGGATCAAGCGAAAAAAGCACGACCCCGCAGCGTCAGGTCAGGAGTCGTCGTCGTTCGCCGCCACGTCCGCGATTTCCTCGAGCGGAACTGTGTCGTCATCGTCTTCCTCGTCGTCCAGCAGATCATCGTCCAGATCCACATCGACATCGTCGTCATCGACCAGTTCTTCGTCCTCCGAAGCCTCCGAGGCTTTGGCTTTGGCGGTTACGGCGTCTTCGGCGTCCGCTGCGATCATGCGGGACTTGGAGTTGTCCACTTCCACGACATCGCCCGTGTAGGGGCTGATGATCGGGTCCTTGTTCAAATCGTAGAAACGCTTGCCCGTGGTGGGGCAGAGGCGCTTGGTTCCCCATTCTTCGTTGGGCATGGATTTCCCCTTTGATAGCTGATGTTGTCTCTAGATGATTCAGGGCAAGTGCCATATGCAGGGGATGCTGTCCAGTCCAAAGCCATTCCGGCCCGATCAACGAGTCTATCATGTCCGACACGTGCCTGCCCGGAGACCCCCCGATCCCCTTGATCCTGCGGCGTTCCGCGCAGGCCAAGCGGATTTCGCTGCGGATTTCGCAGTTGGACGGGCGGGTGACACTGACCCTGCCGAAGCGCCTCGCCGAGGGTGAGGCGCTGGATTTCGCGCGCTCCAAGGAGGAGTGGATTCGCAAGCATCTCGCCGCGCGCGGCGATGATGTGCCGGTGGGGCACGGGGCCGAGATTCCACTGGGCGGGCGGATGATTCCGGTGCGCCCGGGGCGCGGCAGGCGGGTGCAGATCACCGACGAGGCGATCCATGTGCCGGGGTCGGCCGACCGCGCTGGCGCCCGCCTTGCCGCACACCTCAAAGAGATCGCGCGCGATCGGCTGGCAGGGGCCAGCGATGATTATGCCGCGCGGCTGGGGCGCGGTTACGGGCGGCTTACCCTGCGCGATACGCGTTCGCGCTGGGGGTCGTGCACCTCGGATGGCGGGTTGATGTATTCGTGGCGGTTGATCATGGCGCCGCCCGAGGTGCTGGACTATGTCGCGGCCCACGAGGTGGCGCATCTTGCGCAGATGAACCATTCCCCCGCCTTCTGGGCCGAGGTCGAGCGGATCTACGGCGATTACCGCGCCGCGCGTGGCTGGCTTCGGACCCATGGCAGCGGATTGCACCGCTACAGGTTCTGACGGGCGCGGCCGTGGCGCCGATACTTGACCGGAGCGGAATCCCGCACCTGCGGAATCGCGGGTGCTTGACGGCGGGCCCGCTTGTGATCACAAAGCGGTATGCCCATGACCGCCCGTCCCGTCGACCCCGCCCCGCTGGCCCATGACCGCGTGTACCGCCAACTGCGGTCGCGCATCATGTACGGCGATCTACCGCCCGGCCATCCGCTGACCCTGAGGGGCATCGGGCGCGACTATGACGTCTCCATGACGCCCGCCCGCGAATCCGTGCGGCGGCTGGTTGCGGAAGGGGCGCTGACGATGTCGAACTCGGGCCGAATCTCAACGCCCGAGCTGAGCAATGAGCGGATCGAGGAGCTTGCCGCGTTGCGCGCCCTGATCGAGGTCGAGCTGGCCTCGCGGGCACTGCCCCGTGCGCATCTGGCGCTGATCGAGCGGTTGCAGAACATCAACGCGAAGGTCGGTGAAGCCGTCGCACAACGTGACGCGGTCAGCTATATCCGTACCAATCTGGAATTCCACCGAACGCTCTATCTGCGTGCACAAGCGCCTGCGATGCTGGCCATGGCCGAGACTGTCTGGCTTCAGATGGGGCCGACGATGCGGGCGCTCTATGGCCGCCTGAGGCGCACCGAGCCGCCACAGTTTCATCGGTTGATCATTGCCGCACTGCGCGCGGGGGACGAACCGGGCCTGCGGCTTGCGGTGCGTTCGGATGTGACGCAGGGGCTGCGGATGCTGGCATCCTGAGGCTGCGCTGCGCAGTGCCGTGCCCGGTGACGCGCTCGCAGCATAGGTTCGGAACGGGTCAGGCGGAGGTGGCAATGGTCCGACGTATGAAATCGGCCTGTGCGGCCGTGTCGGGTACGCTCACGCCGCGCCGGGCGCTGACATGGCGCAGTGCCGTTTCGGCGTCAAAGCCGAACTGGCCCAGCACGCAGCACGTCAGCATGCCGGAGCGCCCGATGCTGGCGTGACAGTGCACCGCGATCCGCGAGCCGTCACGCAGGCGCGCGGCGACTTCGGCGACAAAGCTGGCGAAGCGCGCGGGGTCCGGCAACTGCATGTCGCGGATGGGATGATTGACAAAACGCAGACCGGCGTCGGCGCAGGCGGCAGCTTCGCGGCCAAGGCCCACGCGCGCGGCTTCGTCCGCTTCGAGCAGGGAAATCACCGTGTCGATCCCAGACGCCCGCGCGGCGGCAAGGTCGTCCCTTACCTGCCGTGGCCGGGCCATGATCGACAGCGATCCCGGACAGCCATCGATCAGCCGGTACAGCGTCAGGCCGCGAGCCCCCTGTCGCCCATGTCGAGATATTTCGCGCGCCGGTCCTTGATCAGTGCCTTGCGGCTTTTCCCGTCGAGCGATTTCAGCATTTCCGCGATGGTTTCAGACACCGCACTGATCGCCTTCTTGGGATCCCGGTGCGCGCCGCCCTTGGGCTCGGGGATGATGCGGTCATTGATGCCCAACTGCTTGAGGTCTTGCGCGGTCAGGCGCAGCGCCTCGGCGGCTTCGCGCATCTTTTCGGGGTTTTTCCACAGGATCGACGCACAGCCCTCGGGCGAGATCACCGAATAGACCGAGTGTTCCAGCATCGCCACCCGGTTCGCAGTGGCAAAGGCCACGGCCCCGCCAGAGCCGCCTTCGCCGATGACGACGCTGACCAGAGGCACGCCGATCTGCAGGCATTTCTCGGTCGCGCGGGCGATCGCTTCGGATTGGCCGCGCTCTTCTGCGCCTTTGCCGGGATAGGCGCCGGGCGTGTCCACCAGCGTGATCACCGGCAGGCCAAAGCGGTCCGCGAGTTCCATGAGGCGGACGGCCTTGCGGTATCCTTCTGGGCGCGCCATTCCAAAATTCCGTTCGATCCGGGATTTTGTATCATTGCCTTTTTCGTGGCCGATCACCATCACCGGGCGGTCATTGAACCGCGCAAGCCCGCCCATCACCGCGTCATCGTCGGCAAAGTTCCTGTCACCGGCGAGGGGGGTGTATTCCTTGAACAACGCCTCGATGTAGTCCTTGCAGTGGGGACGGTCGGGATGGCGTGCGACCTGGCATTTGCGCCAGGGCGTCAGGTTCTTGTACAGA
>JBFFQZ010000105.1:0-8823 GCA_041573235.1 Sulfitobacter sp.
CCTTGCAACGGCACATAGACAAATCCGCCGCGCTTTGCCTTCTGAGTTTGCTCGTTGAACAGCCGCTGTTGCCAGAAGGCGAAAAACCGCTGCGCCTCGGCTGGGTCCGGATCCGGCGTGAACGCGGCCTGCGCCACATCCCACGCCCAGCGCTCGGCGGTCTGTTCGATCTGCCAGAACGGATAGTGATAGACCCTGCGAAACGTCAGCCCCTGATCATCGGGCGGCGCCTTCATGTGGCTCAGGCTGGCCCCCTGCCCCGCCGGAGCACCCCGCGCGCCGAAATCACGGTATCTCACCTCGAGGCCCGCGCGCTCGATCACGTTTGCCACCCTGCGAATGAAATTATGGGCCCCCTTGCGCGCACTCTCTCGCAGCGGCGGCTCCATGTAGAACGTAACAGTGGACGGGGCATTCATCGCGTGACGCTACTGCGCGGACCGTCACGCGGCAAGGGCCGCCCTTGTCCCTGCCCCGCCACGGGGCCATATAGGCGTGATGAAACGGAGGTCCCATGGCAAGAGATGAATTTCCCGGATGGCACGGCACCACGATCATCGGGGTCAAGAAAGGCGATGAAGTCGTGATCGCCGGTGACGGTCAGGTGAGCCTTGGCCAGAAGGTGATCAAGGGCAGCGCGCGCAAGGTACGGCGCCTGTCGCCCGGCGGCTATGACGTGGTCGCGGGCTTTGCCGGATCGACCGCGGATGCCTTTACCCTGCTGGAACGGCTGGAAGCAAAGCTGGAGGCGACGCCGGGGCAATTGGCCCGCGCGAGTGTCGAGCTGGCCAAGGACTGGCGCACCGACAAATACCTGCAAAAACTCGAAGCGATGCTGATCGTCACCGACGGCGCGGAAATGTTCGTGATCACCGGCGCGGGCGACGTGCTGGAGCCAGAGCATGACATCGCAGCCATCGGATCAGGCGGCAACTTCGCGCTGGCGGCCGCGCGCGGCCTGATCGACAGCGACCGCGACGCCGAAACCGTGGCGCGCGACGCGATGAAGATCGCCGCCGACATCTGTGTTTACACCAACGGCAATCTGACCGTGGAGAAAATCCGAAAATGACCGACCTGACACCCCGCGAAATCGTATCGGAGCTGGACCGCTACATCATCGGGCAGAATGACGCCAAACGCGCGGTGGCCGTGGCCCTGCGCAACCGCTGGCGGCGCAAACAGCTGCCGGACGACCTGCGCGACGAAGTCTATCCCAAGAATATCCTGATGATCGGACCCACCGGCGTCGGCAAGACCGAGATCAGCCGCCGACTGGCCAAACTGGCGCGCGCGCCGTTCCTCAAGGTCGAGGCAACGAAGTTCACCGAAGTCGGCTATGTCGGACGCGATGTCGAGCAGATCGTCCGCGATCTGGTCGATGCTGCCATCGCCATGACCCGCGAGCACATGCGCGAAGAGGTCAAGACGAACGCCCACCACGCCGCGCAGGAACGCGTGATCGACGCAATCGCAGGCCCCGACGCCCGCAGCGGCACCCGCGAGATGTTCCGCAAGAAGCTTCAGGAAGGCCAGCTTGACGATACCGTCATCGAGCTTGAGGTCGCCGATACCTCGAACCCGTTCTCGGCAATGGAGATCCCGGGCCAGCAGGGTGGCATGGGGATGATGAATCTTGGCGATCTGTTCGGCAAGGCCATGGGCGGGCGCACCATGAAGAAGCGTCTGACCGTTGCGGAAAGCTATGATTTGCTGATCGGTGAAGAAGCGGACAAGCTGCTCGACGATGAGACGGTGACGCAGAACGCCATCGAAGCGGTCGAGCAGAACGGAATCGTTTTCCTGGACGAGATCGACAAGGTCTGCACCCGCACCGACGCCCGCGGCGGTGACGTAAGCCGAGAAGGCGTGCAGCGCGATCTGTTGCCTCTGATCGAAGGCACGACCGTCAGCACCAAGCACGGGCCGGTCAAGACCGACCATGTGCTGTTCATCGCCTCCGGCGCGTTCCACATCGCCAAACCCTCCGATCTGCTGCCCGAACTTCAGGGCCGCCTGCCGATCCGCGTCGAATTGCGTGCACTCACCGAAGCGGATTTCGTGCGGATCCTGACCGAAACGGACAATGCGCTGACGCTGCAATACACCGCGCTGATGGGGACCGAGGAGGTCGAGGTCAGCTTTACCTCCGAAGGCATCGCGGCGCTGGCAAAAATTGCGGCGGATGTGAACCAATCGGTCGAAAACATCGGCGCGCGCAGGCTCTACACCGTGATGGAACGCGTGTTCGAAGAGCTGAGCTTTACCGCGCCGGACCGCAGCGGCGACAAGATCGTGGTGGACGAGGATTTTGTCGAAAAGAACCTGGGCGAGCTGACACGCTCCACCGATCTCAGCCGCTACGTGCTTTGATATCAGCCCCCGGACCGGGTGCCATGCATCTGGTCCGGGGCCCGTCAAAAGCCGATAGGCCAGCGGTTTTTGCCTTTCCAAACCCCGCGCCCCCTGCGACCAAGGGCGCATGGGCTACTTGCGTTTCCTCATCGACAATCGGCTGTTCCTGTTGGCGGGTTTCCTGCTGACCTTCACATCTTCTTTCGGACAAACGTATTTCATCTCGCTGTTCGCGGGTGAGGTAAAGGAGACATTCGGCCTGTCCGATGGTGGCTGGGGCGGGATCTATACCATCGGGACAACCTTGTCCGCCGTGACGATGATCTGGGCCGGAGCGTTGACCGACAGGTTCCGCGTCCGGCATCTGTCTCTTTGGGTGATGGTTTTCTTGGCGATGGCCTGTGTGGGCATGGCGCTGGTGCCGAACGGGACGCTTCTGGTCGCCGTGATCTTTGCACTGCGCCTGATGGGGCAGGGAATGTTGTCACAGCTTGGGGCCGTGGCGATGTCGCGCTGGTTTCTGGCAACACGGGGTCAGGCGATTTCGCTGGCGTCCATGGGGTTCGCCGCTGGGCAGGCCCTGTTGCCGATTGTCTTTGTCGGGCTTCTGCTGCGCTTTGACTGGCGGTTCCTGTGGGTGATCGCAGCACTTTGCGTCGTTGCCGTGATCCCGGTGATGCAAATCCTGCTGCGGCAGGAGCGCACGCCGCAGTCGATGGCACACAGTGCGCAAAGCCTTGGCATGGGCGCGCGCCACTGGACCCGCAGAGAGGTTCTGCGCCATCCGCTGTTCTACACGCTGGTGCCGCTGGTTCTTGGCCCCGCCGCCTTTGGGACCGCGCTGTTTTTCCAACAGGTGCACCTGACCGAGGTGAAGGGCTGGAGCCTTGCGTCCTATGTGGCGCTGATGCCGGTCTATACCGCCTCGACGATCGCATTCACCTTCATCACCGGCTGGGCGGTGGACCGCTTTGGCGTGAAATTCATCGTGCCATTCCAAATGCTGCCGTTTGGCGCCGCGTTCCTGGTGCTGGCGGCGGCGGATACGATCCTGATGGCCGGTGTGGGGCTGGTGATTTTCGGGATCGGGCAAGGCATGCAGGGCACCGCGACGACAGCCTTCTGGGCGGTGTTCTATGGCACCCGAAATCTGGGCGCGATCAAGGCCGCGGCGGCGGCGCTCATGGTCCTCGGATCCGCCATCGGGCCGGGGATCACCGGTGTGCTGATCGACATGGGCGTGAATTTTCCCGATCAGATGGTTCCGATCGCAGTCTTCTATTTCGGCGGTGCGGTGTTGGCGGGTCTGGGCATCCTGCGCTACCAGCGCGATCTGCCTAACGCTGCCGCCTGAGATAGACGTAATAGGCGCCGCCGCCACCATGGCTGATGTGCGCCTGCGCCACCTGAAGTACGACGGACTTCATCGGCTGCATGGACAGCCATTGCGGCACCTGGTGACGCAACACTCCATGGCGAACGGGGATCGGGCCGCCTTCGTCGCGTTGTTTACCCTTGCCGGTGATCACCAGCACCAGCCGCTTGCCCTGCGCATGGGCGCTCATGATGAAACCGGTCAGCGTCGGATGCGCCCGCTCCAGCGTCATGCCGTGCAAGTCCAACCGCCCCTCGGGGCGCAGCTTGCCGCGCTTGAGCTTGCCGAAGGATTTTTGATCCATCTGCACCGGGGCGTTTTGCAGCCGGTCGGGCAGGGCGGGCATCAGATCATGGCCCGGCGGGCGGGCGCGGCCCTGCGGCTTGCCCAGCAGAACCGATTTCGCCTTGCGGATGCTGCGCGTGTCGGGCGAGGGCATGCCGACATCCGGGTCGAACTGTTTTGGTTCAAAGCCGGGCTTGCGGATCCTCTCGGTCCGCGACGCGACAAGGTCCCACAGCTCTTGATCTTCGGCACTCAGCCTGCGGCGTTTCATATCGCGCTTTCCGGAAGCAGGGCATAGGCGCGCTGGATCGGCATCAGCACCACAAGACGGCCTGGATCACGCAGCCTGCCGGCCTCGCGTCCCGCAGCATCCCCGGTACCGAAAAACACGTCAGCGCGCTGCGCCCCCTTGATCGCCGACCCCGTGTCCTGTGCCACCATCAGACGGCGCATCGGCTTTTTGCCATCCTTTTCGATCCAAACCGGAGCGCCCAGCGGCACGAAGGACGGATCGACCGCAACCGTTCGCATCGTCGTGATCGACCGGTTCATCGCACCCAGTGGCCCCTTGTCGACGGGCACTTTGCTGACTTCGCGAAAGAACACGTAGGACGGATTATGAAACAAGAGCTCTTCGCCATCGCCGGGATTGCGGCGGACCCAGTTCTTGATCACCTGGGCGCTGACCTGATGCGGCGCATAGACGCCGCGGCGCACAAGCTCTTGCCCGATGGAACGGTAATCATGACCGTTCGATCCGCGATACCCGACCCGGATCGCCCGCCCATCGGGCAGCCGGATCCGGCCAGATCCTTGTATCTGAAGAAAAAACAGCTCAACAGGATCGTCCACATAGGCAATGACAAGGTCCCGCGATTCCAACACGCCGCTTTTCAGAATGTCGCGGCGGCTCAGCCAGGGCCGGTTCACCATTGCTTCCGGCGGCATCTTGTAAACGGGGTGCGCAAAGCGTCCGCTGCGCGACAAGGCTCCGTCCAGCTCGGGTTCGAAATAGCCCGTGAACAACGGCTCATTTCCATCGGTGATCAGAACCGGACGGAACAGGATTTCGAAGAATTCGCGCGGATTGGGGTTGGTCGCAGCAAAGGCACAGATGGCCTGCCAGTCGGGTTCGACCATGTCCTGGCATGTATTCAGGAACGTATCGAAAGCGGCGGCGTGGTCGTCTTCGGCCCATCCGTCAAGCTGTTCAAACGACAGGACATCATATGAGACCTCAGACGCCAATGGCCCCGCCAAAAGCGAGGCCATCAGGATGGCACAGATGCGAAGTCCGCATTTTACCCGTCTGTAGAAACCAAGAACCAATTCGGATCATCCGAGCCCATGATGCGGGCGAAAACCCACGTATCTTTCTGCCGTTTCACTTCGGTAAGGCTGCCTTCGACAATCTCACCTTCCTTGTCGCGCACTGCCGAGGTCAGTTCGGCCACGAACCGCAAGGTCATTTCGGCCTCTTTTGTGTCAGGATCCAGCGTCACGTTATCCAACGTCATTTCGCGAACGCCGATAAAGTTGGCCTCGATGCTCAGCCCTTGATCCTCGCGCGCGGCAACACCGTCGACAAAGCTCTCATATACTTCTTCGGACAGAAACGGCTTGATCCCGTCAAGCTCGCCCCGTTCGTAGCCCATCACGATCATCTCGTAGGCGCCGCGCGCGCCCCCCAGGAAGTCGGCGACGTTGAACGAGGGCTCGATCCGCTTCATCTCTGCCAGTGCTTTGGCCTGCGGCGTGCCCTCATTGAAATGGTCTGTGATATCAAGGTCTGGACCACCCTCAATGACCTCGAATGCTGGACCGCGGCGTTGGCTCGGCTGGTTCGGCAATGGAGGCTTTTCAAATCCCTCCCGGTTGCCCAGCACATTCTTGAGCCGCATGATCAGAAAGACCGCAATGGCGGCGAGTACCAGAAGCTGGATAAGCGGCGAATTCATAGGTACCTCTTGGGTGCTAGACGTGGAAAGATTCAACTGAGCACCTTATGTAGGGTCAGTAGGGGCCTGAGTCCACTCTGCCGCCCATGAAAGGATGCATTCACATGTGGCTTTTGATCGCATTTATCGCGGTGCCGTTGATCGAAATCGCCCTGTTCATTCAGGTAGGCGGATTTATCGGGCTGTGGCCGACGCTTCTGATCGTGGTTTTGACTGCGATGTCAGGGACATATCTGGTCAAAAGCCAGGGCCGCATGGCGCTGCATCAACTGCAAAGTTCGTTCTCCGAAGCGCGCGACCCGACAGAACCGCTTGTGCATGGCGCGATGATCCTGTTTTCGGGCGCCCTGCTGCTGACGCCGGGGTTCTTTACCGACGCCGTGGGCTTTGCCCTGCTGGTGCCCGCCGTCCGCACGGCAGCCTACAAGGCCATTCGCGCCCGGGTGAAGGTACAAAGCTTCAGCACCGATGGCCCGGCCCGGCCGCATCATCCCGGCGACCACCCCCGCGGCGACGTGATCGACGGAGAGTTCCGCGAAATCCCGGATGACGACGCGCCCGGCGGCACCTCTGGCTGGACCAGACACTAACCCGTTGAGCGCCTGTCCCGGACCTGATAAGTCACCAAAATTGACAGTCAACCTCCATGGGAGAGAGAGATTTATGGCCGAGGCAGAAGCAACACCGCCAAAGGCGCCACAGATGCGCGTGCTTGGACAATTCATTCGCGACATGTCGTTTGAAAACATCATGGCACAGAAGGGCGCACCGTCGGACGTGCAGCCTGACGTTCAGGTGCAGGTAAACCTCGACGCGAAAAAACGCAGCGTCGAAAACCAGTACGAATCTTCGATCAAGCTGAACGTCACATCGAAGGCCAAGGGCAGCGACACGGTCCTCTTTGCGCTCGAGATCGACTATGTCGGGATCTTCGACATTCAGGACGTGCCCGAAGAACAGTTGCACCCCTTCCTTCTGATCGAATGCCCGCGCATGATCTTCCCGTTCCTGCGCCGGATCGTCAGTGATGTGACACGCGATGGCGGCTTCCCGCCGCTGAACCTCGAAAACATCGATTTCGTGTCGCTGTACCGGAACGAGATCGCCCGCCGTCAGGCAGCCGACGCAACCACAGCGCCGCCGGCAGACGCCTAAAGCTTAAGCCACAAAGCATCGCCGCCCAATTTGCTGACAAACTCGGCATGGGCGGCGTTTTCTTTTTCGCTCAGCCGGGCGGGCAGGGGCACGGGCCGTGGCTTTGGGCTCCATTCGGATGTGTCGTCGCCGGGTTTCGGGGTCGCGCGCGTGGACAGGCCAAAGTCGGGTTGCTTGCCTCCGATCAGCTCAAGGTACACTTCCGCCAGGATCTCACTGTCCAGCAACGCGCCGTGCAGGGTCCGCGACGAGTTGTCGATGCCAAAGCGCCGACACAACGCGTCCAGCGATGACGGCGAGCCGGGGAATTTCTTTCGCGCGATGGCAAGGGTGTCGATCGCCTGTTCCCATGGTATCTGCGGCAGGCGCATGCGGTTCAGCTCAAAGTTCAGGAACTTGATGTCGAACGCCGCATTGTGAATCACCAGCTTGCTGTCACCGATGAAATCGACGAAAGCCTGCCCGATCTGGGCGAACTTCGGCTTGTCGCGCAGGAAATCATCGCCCAGCCCGTGCACTTCGAACGCTTCCTGCGGCATGTCGCGTTCCGGATTGATATATTGATGGTAGGTCTTGCCGGTCGCGACATGACCCATCAGCTCGACCGCGCCGATTTCCACGATGCGGTCCCCGGTATGCGGGTCAAATCCTGTCGTTTCCGTGTCGAGAACGATCTCACGCATTGCGGCGGCTCCTGATATCCCTGACGATATCGTGCACCTGTGCGCGGGCATGTTCAACCGTATCGGTTTCGATCACATAATCGGCACGGAAACATTTTTCCGCCGCTGGCATCTGTTTCACCTTGATGTCCAGAAACTGGTCACGCGTCATTGTCCCGCGGGCCATCACGCGGGCCTCCTGGGTGGCGTCATCGGTCAGCACACAAGCGGTTGCATCGACACGTTTGTCGCCCCCGGTTTCGAATAACAGCGGGATATCAAGCACGACGATATCGCTTTGCGCCGCCTTGAGAAACGCAGCGCGATCCTGCCCCAACAGCGGATGCACGATCGCCTCGATCCTTTTCAGCGCCGTGGGATCCCGTCCGATGATCTCTTTCAGAACGGTGCGGGATACAGCGCCATCGATGACCGCCTCGGGAAAGCTGGCGGCAAAGGGCGCGACCGCGGCACCGCCTTTGGCATAGAGCCGGTGCACCGCCGCATCTGCATCCCACAGCGCACAGCCTTGCTCCACGAACATCTGTGCCGTGGTGGATTTTCCCATGCCGATCGAACCGGTCAGACCCAGCAGAAACATCAGCGCAATGCCGCCGCACGTGTGGCCCTGTCGACTTCCGGACGGATGCCGAACCACCGCTCGAACGCGGGCACCGCCTGGTGCAGCAACATGCCCAGCCCATCGACGGTAACACATCCGATCTCTTCCGCCGCCGCCAGCAGTTTCGTCTTGAGCGGGGCATAGACCAGATCGGTGACCACCGTTTCAGGCCGCAAGCCATCCAGCGGGACGCGCAGCTCGCCCTTGCCGATCATGCCAAGCGATGTGGTGTTCACCAAAAGCGCCGCATCGTCGACCATGTTGCCCGCCTGCACCCAATCATAGACCCGCAGGCGGTTTCCGAAATCCTGTTTCAATCTCTCGGCGCGCACACGGGTCCGGTTTGCCAAGAGGATCTCGGGCACACCCGCGTCCAGCAACGAGACGATGACCGCCCGTGCCGCACCCCCG
>JBFFQZ010000106.1:0-8818 GCA_041573235.1 Sulfitobacter sp.
GGGTCTGCCAGAAGGCTTCGAGACACTGACACGCCCGGAAAAGGCGCTTCTGACACCTGCCGACCAGGTGCCTGCACTTCGTGAAGAAGCCCTGGCCGAATGGCTGGCCGCGCTGTCGCAATAAACCCCAGGACGGGGATCGGTGCCGCCCTTGTGGTGCTGGCGCTGATCCTTGCGGCACTCGGCGCGGTGATGAGCCGCGCCGAGCTTGGCGCGGGGCTCGGACGCGGCGATTGGGCGGCGATCCGGTTCACGGTGGTGCAGGCCGGATGGTCGGCCCTGCTGTCGGTTCTCTTTGCCGTGCCGGTGGCGCGCGCGTTGGCGCGGCGCCGCTTTGCCGGGCGCGGCGTGCTGGTGACATTGTTGGGCGCGCCCTTCATTCTGCCGGTGATCGTCGCCGTGCTGGGCCTGCTCACGGTGTTCGGCCGGAACGGCTGGGTCAACACGGTGCTTGAGGCGCTGGGTCTGCCGTCCGTTTCGATCTATGGATTTCACGGTGTCGTCCTGGCGCATGTGTTCTTCAACATGCCGCTGGCCACCCGTTTGCTGCTGCAAGGCTGGCAGTCGATCCCCGCAGAGCGGTTTCGGCTTGCCGCACAACTGCGCCTGACTCCGCGTGCCATGTTTCGCGCGGTGGAGTGGCCGATGCTGCTGCAGGTCGTGCCCGGCGCGCTGGCGCTGGTGTTCGTGATCTGCCTGACCAGCTTTGCCGTGGCGCTGACGCTGGGTGGTGGTCCGAGGGCGACCACGATCGAGCTGGCGATCTATCAGGCCTTCCGTTTCGATTTCGACCTTGGCCGGGCAGCGCTTCTGTCGCTGGTGCAGCTTGTTCTGGCGGGGGGCATGGCGCTGATCGCGCTGCTGGTCGTGCCCAAGCTCGCCGTTACGGGCGGTCTGGACAGGGTGATGCCGCGCTGGGATGCACAGGGGGGCCTTCAGCGGTGGGTGGACAGCCTTGTGATCGTACTGGCCGCGCTGTTTCTGCTGCTGCCGTTGACGGCCGTGGTGTTGCGCGGGCTGGCCGGGCTGTCGCAAATGCCGCTGGCGGTCTGGCAGGCGGCGGGCGTGTCCGTCGGCATCGCGCTGGCCAGCATCGTGGTGATGCTGGCGCTGGCCCTGCCCATGGCTGGGTGGATCGCCTGCCGCGCGGGCGGCGGGATGGAGGCGGTGGGCCTGTTGGGCCTGTCCGCATCGCCGCTGATGATCGGCACGGGGTGGTTCATTCTGATCAACCCGGTCGCGGATCCGTTCGATTTTGCCTTCGTGGTGACGGTGCTGGTGAACGTGATGATGGCATTGCCGTTCGCGTTGCGAAGCCTGGTTCCCGGAATGCGCGATACACTGCAGGTTCATGGCAGGCTCAGTGCGACGCTGGGGATCCGTGGATGGACCTTCTGGCGGTTGATCCTGGTGCCGCGGTTGCGCGGGCAGATCGGATTTGCGGCCGGGTTGACCGGCGCGCTGTCGATGGGCGATCTGGGGGTCATCGCGCTGTTTGCCGACCCGGATCGCGTCACGTTGCCCCTGCAGATGGCGCGGCTGATGGGGGCCTACCGGATGGAGGCGGCGGCGGGTGCCGCGTTGGTGCTGCTGGCACTGAGCCTCGGCATCTTCTGGATCTGTGACAAGGGAGGGCGCGGACGTGCTGACACTTGAAGGCGTGGTGATCACGCAAGGCGCGTTCGAGCTGCGGGCCGACCTGACGCTGGAGGCGGGGCGGAAATATGCGGTGATCGGTCCGTCCGGCGCGGGCAAGTCGACGCTGCTGGCCGCGATCTGCGGTTTTGTCGATCTCGCGGCGGGGCGCATTCTGTGGCAGGGGCGCGATATCACGCGGGCAGATCCCGGCGCGCGGCCCATGACGACACTGTTCCAGGACAACAACCTTTTTCCCCACCTGACGGTGGTGCAGAATGTCGGGCTTGGCATCCGGCCCGACCTGCGGTTGACGGCGGCCGACCGTGACCGGGTGGCGCAGGCGTTGGAACGTGTCGGCCTGTCGGGCCATGCGCAGGCCAGACCGGGCACACTGTCAGGCGGTCAGCAAAGCCGCGCGGCTCTGGCGCGGGTGCTGGTGCAGGCACGCCCGCTGGTGCTGCTGGACGAGCCTTTTGCGGCGCTGGGGCCTGCGCTGCGCAACGAAATGCTGGATCTGGTCCAGGCACTGGTTGCCGAGACCGGCGCGGCGCTTGCCATGGTCACACATGCGCCGCAGGACGTCCGGCGGATCGCGGACGAGGTCATCTTTGTCGAGGGGGGCCGCGCGCAGGCGCCCCGCCCGGCAGCCGCCCTGATGGACAACCCTCCGCCCGAACTGCGGGCCTACCTGGGCTGAGGTCAGGGCCGCGCGTGCGGGATTGCCGACGAACGGAGTGCGCAGGTGCGGTTAGCGGTTCTTGGGGCGAGGGCCCTTGAACGGGCCGCGCTTGGCCGCGCCTGGGGGCCTTTTGCCACCCGGTTTTCCGCCAGGCTTGCCGCGTTGCGGTTTATCACTCGTTTCCTCTGGCGGTTTAGGCAGCCCCGGCTGACCCGGCCCGCCAAATGCGCCCTTGTGTGGCATGCGTTTCTTGAACGTGCGTTTGACCTGAACCGGGGCGGCGGGCGGCGCGCCCAATAGCGCCTCGGCCTCCGGTCCCAACTGGTCGCGCAGCACCTTCCGGCGAACTTCTTCGACCTCGCCAGGTTTCAGATCGCCCAACTGGAACGGGCCATAGCTGACCCGGATGAGGCGGTTCACATTCAGCCCCACGACTTCCATTGCGCGGCGGATTTCACGGTTCTTGCCCTCGCGCAGTCCGATCGTCAGCCAGGCATTCGCGCCTTGCTGGCGGTCCAGCGTGACCTCCATCGGCTGAAACGGTTCGCCATCGGCGATGATGCCCTTGCGCAGCGGCTCAAGCATCTCGTCGGTTGGCCGACCGTTGACCCGGACACGGTAGCGGCGCAGCCACCCGGTCGAGGGGAGCTCAAGCTTGCGCTTGACCCCGCCGTCATTGGTGAGCAGCAACAGCCCCTCGGAGTTCAGGTCAAGCCGCCCGACGGTCATCACCCGCGGCAAATCCTCGGGCAGCGCGTCAAAGATCGTCTCGCGGCCTTTTTCGTCCTTGTTGGTGGTCACCAGGCCGGTCGGCTTGTGATAGAGCCACAATCGGGCGGGTTCGGCGGCGCCGACGGGTTTGCCATCGACCGTGATCCGGTCGGCGGCTGTTACGTTCAGCGCGGGCGAGCTGATGATGTCGCCGTTGACCGTCACGCGGCCTGCTTCGATCATGCGTTCGGCGTCGCGGCGGCTTGCGATGCCCGCGCGTGAGAGGACTTTGGCAATGCGGTCGCCGTCAGGCGTGGGTGCGGGTGTGTTCATGGCCAAGAGCCATAGCGCAACGCCCCCTCTTGCGAAAGGGATGGTTTTGCGGCCATCAAGGCGGATGGTATTCACTTCTTTCATGGATCAGGCGCTGGAAGCCGCCGCCGCCGCCGCCGCGCGTGGCGAAGTGCCGGTGGGCGCGGTCGTGGTGTCGCCCGAAGGCCGGGTGATCGCGGTGGCGGGCAACCGGACCAGAGAGCTGAATGATCCGACGGCACATGCCGAGATGCTGGCCATCCGCCAGGCCTGCGAGGTGCTGGGGGCCGAGCGGCTGACCGAATGTGCGCTTTACGTGACGCTCGAGCCTTGCGCGATGTGCGCGGGCGCGGTGTCGGCGGCCCGGATTGCGCGGCTTTACTACGGGGCCGCAGACCCGAAATCCGGGGGCGTGGCGCAGGGTGCGCGGGTGTTCGCGCATCCGCAGTGCCATCACGTCCCGGAGGTTTTCGACGGGATTGCCGAAGCGCAGGCCGAATCGTTGTTGCAGGCGTTTTTCCGCGAGAGGCGCAGGTGATCCCGCGCCTCTGACGTTGGCTTCAGTCTGCGGTCAGCGCCAGCGCCGCGCGCGCGGCCTCGCGGCCCTTTTCGACAAAATGCGCCTTGTAGATGGCATTGTGATGCGCCGTCTCCTGATAGTGGTGCGGCGTGAGCGAGACCGACAGAACCGGCACACCGGTGTCGAGCCCCACGCGCATCAGCCCGTCCACCACGGCGCTGGCGACAAAATCATGTCGATAGATCCCGCCATCCACGACGAAGGCCGCGCAGATGATCGCATCGTAGGTGCCGGTCCGCGCAAGCTGTTGCGCCTTGAGCGGCAATTCGAACGCGCCGGGGACCTCAAGGACATCGCAGCGGTCCGGTGGGATCAATTCGCAAAAACCATCAAGGGCGCGGTCGACGATGTCGGCGTGCCAGGTCGCTTTGACAAAGGCGAAGCGGGCGGGGGCATGAATGCCGTGTGTCATGGTATGATCTCCTTCAGGTTCGACACGTCCACCCAAGGCGATCACAGGCCCGTCGCCGCACCGGAGGGCGCGCGGGGATCTGCATTCTCTTTCATCCGGACTATGACCGTCGGCTCCGGCGTCTCACCGGATCTGCTTGACCAACCGCCCTTTGCGACAAGGGGCGCGTTGCGCTCGCGGGCTCGGGGGCGTGCCCCATACCGCCGGTGGGGAATTTCGCCCCGCCCTGAGAATGCGCGCAGATTGCCAAGGGGGCCGTTCCTCTGCAATAGCTTAATTCAACGCCAATCAGGAGGCCGCCATGCATCCCAACCCGATCTTTCATGACGCGGATGTCGCGCACAATCTGGGCTTTGCTCGGGCACGAGGCTTTGGCGTCCTGGCGGTGAACGGGCCGGATGGCCCGTTGCTGAGCCATGTGCCATTCCTGCTGGGCGAGGATGGCGCGACGGCGGAGCTGCATCTTGTCCGCTCCAACCCGATCGCGCGCCTGCCGGAGATGCCGGTGTCGGCAAAGATCGCGGTATCGGGGCCGGACAGCTATGTCTCGCCCGACTGGTACGGCGTCGCGGAACAGGTCCCGACGTGGAACTACATCGCCGTGCATCTCAGCGGTACGCTTGAGCGGCTGCCGCAGGAGTGCATGCGCGCGATGCTGGACCGGCAGTCGGCGGCTTATGAGGCGCGGCTTCTGCCCAAGACGCCGTGGTCCACCGGAAAGATGACGCAGGATGTTCTGGAAAAGATGATCCGGATGATTGTCCCGTTTCGGTTTTCGGTAACGGGGGTGGATGGCACATGGAAGCTGGGACAGAACAAGCCGCAGGATGTCAGGCAAGCGGCCGCGCAACAGATGGCCGGGCATGGTTTCGGCAGTGATATCGACGAAATCGCGCGCATGATGCGGGATCTGGACCATGATTGACAGGCCGCACTGAGGCCCCGGAACGACATGGTGCGCGCGGCTTGAGGCCGGTGCAAGACGTGGGCTTGCCACCGGGCGCTTTGCGGATCATCGTATGACCAGCAACGCACTTTAAGGAAATGCCCGATGAAACTCTATTATGCGCCAACCTCTCCCTATGTTCGGAAGGTGATGATCCTGCTGGAGGAAACCGGACAGCTGGACGACGTCGAAATCGTGAATGTCGCAACCACGCCGATCGCGGCGGATCCCAAGCTGCTGGCGAAGAACCCTCTTGCCAAGGTGCCGGCGCTGGAACGCCCCGATGGGCCGACGCTGTATGACAGCCGGGTGATCTGCGCGTTTCTCGATGCCCGCAAGGGCGGGCGGTTTTATCCGACTGGCGCCGGGCGCTGGGACACCCTGACGCTGGAGGCGACGGCGGACGGGATGCTCGATGCGGCTTTGTTGATGGTCTATGAATCCCGTATTCGGCCAGAGGACAAGCGGATGCCTGAATGGGTCGAAGGCCAGTGGGACAAGATCGCGCGCGCTGCAGACGCGCTGAACACGCGCTGGATGAGCCATCTGCAGGGACCTCTGGACATGGGGCAGATCGCGGTTGGCTGCGCGCTGGCCTACGTCGATTTCCGTCATGGCGCGCGCGACTGGCGCCGCGACAACGACGGATTGGCCGCCTGGTTCAAAGAGTTCGAATCGCGCCCTTCAATGCAATCGACGGTCCCGCCGGCGGGATGATTTACGGCAAAGCCGATAAAAACGTGGCCGAAAATCCCCAGCTGCGACCGTTTGCGCGCGTAAACCATCTGGACGCGCACGCCCGCGCAAGCTAGATACCGCCGAAACATCCGACGTACCGGGACAGGTGCGTCTTCATACCTGTTGGCCGCGACTTCGGCCCAAAACGGAGAGTCACTCGTGTCACAAGCAGATGATACCGCAGGCAACCGGAGGGATTTCCTCTATTACGCGACAGCCGGCACCGGTGCCGTGGCCGTCGGGGCGGCGGTCTGGCCTCTGGTCAACCAGATGAACCCATCGGCGGACGTTCTGGCACTGTCGTCGATCCGCGTCGATGTGAGCGGTGTCGAACCCGGTTCGCAGTTGACGGTGAAATGGCTGGGCAAACCGGTTTTCATCCGCCGCCGCACCGAGGAAGAGATCGAGGCCGGACGTGCCGTTGACCTGTCCGATCTGCCGGATCAGGGTGCCGAGAACGTAAACCTGCCCAACGGCTCCCCTGCGGTCGACCAGAACCGCACGCTGGATGAAGCGGGCGAGTGGCTGGTCATGATCGGTGTGTGTACGCACCTTGGCTGTGTGCCCCTGGGTGATGCGGGTGACTTTGGCGGCTGGTTCTGCCCATGCCATGGTTCGCACTATGATACCGCAGGTCGGATCCGCAAAGGGCCCGCGCCGACGAACCTGCTGGTTCCGGCAGCCGTGTTCCTCGACGATTCAACAATTCAACTCGGTTAAAGGAAAACGCACATGTCTGGAATTCCTCACGACCATTATGAACCGAAGTCGAGCGGCGAGAAGTGGATCCACTCCCGCCTGCCGATTGTCGGTCTCGCCTATGACACATTGATGATCCCCACGCCCAAGAACCTGAACTGGATGTGGATCTGGGGCATCGTGCTGACCTTCTGCCTTGCGCTTCAGATCGTGACCGGCATCGTGCTGGCCATGCACTATACGCCGCATGTGGATCAGGCATTTGCCTCGGTCGAACATATCATGCGCAACGTGAACGGCGGCTACATGCTGCGGTACATGCACGCCAACGGCGCCTCGCTGTTCTTCATCGCGGTCTACGCGCACATCTTCCGGGGCCTGTATTACGGCTCTTACAAGGCGCCGCGCGAGATCACGTGGATCATCGGGATGCTGATCTATCTGCTGATGATGGGCACGGCATTCATGGGCTACGTTCTGCCATGGGGGCAGATGTCCTTCTGGGGCGCGACCGTGATCACCGGCCTGTTCGGCGCTATTCCGTTGGTCGGTGAGGCCATTCAGACGCTTCTGCTGGGCGGTCCCGCCGTGGACAACGCGACGCTGAACCGCTTTTTCTCGCTGCACTACCTGCTGCCCTTCGTGATCGCGGGTCTCGTGATCCTGCATATCTGGGCGTTCCACACCACGGGCAACAACAACCCGACGGGTGTCGACGTGCGCCGCAGCTCGAAGGAAGAGGCGGAAAAGGACACGCTGCCCTTCTGGCCCTACTTCGTGATCAAGGACCTGTTCGCGCTTGCCGTGATCCTGGTGGTTTTCTTTGCCGTGGTCGGGTTCATGCCGAACTACCTTGGCCATCCGGACAACTATATCGAGGCGAACGCGCTCGCGACGCCTGCGCATATCGTGCCGGAGTGGTACTTCCTGCCGTTCTACGCGATCCTGCGGGCCTTCACATCAGAAGTCTGGGTGGTGCAGATCGCGTCCTTCCTGACCGGTGGTATCGTCGATGCAAAGTTCTTCGGCGTTCTGGCGATGTTCGGTGCGATTGCCGTGATGGCGGTTGTGCCGTGGCTTGACACGAGCCGCGTGCGCTCGGGCCGTTACCGTCCGATGTTCAAATGGTGGTTCGCGCTGCTGGTGATCGACTTCTTTGCCCTGATGTGGCTGGGGGCGATGCCCGCGGAAGAGCCCTATGCCAGCTTCTCGCTGATCGCATCGACCTATTGGTTCGCCTACTTCCTGGTGATCCTGCCGCTGCTGGGTGTTATCGAGAAACCCCTGCCGCAACCCGAAACGATCGAAGCCGATTTTGCGGAGCATTACGCGCCCAAGGTCGACGGCTCGACCACAGCCGTAAACCCTGCGGAGTAAACCGAGATGAACATGATCAAAGCAACACTCCTCTCAGCCGTACTGGCGCTGACCGCTCCCGCTGCATTCGCCGCGGGAGAAGCGGCCCACAAGATCGAGAACATCGACTTCTCCTTCGACGGTCCTTTCGGCTCATATGATGTGAACCAGCTTCAGCGCGGTTTGCAGGTCTATACCGAGGTATGCTCGGCGTGCCATGGCCTGAAATACGTCGCCCTGCGCACTTTGGGTGACGAAGGTGGACCGCACCTGCCCGAAGATCAGGTGATCGAGTATGCGAAGCGCTGGGAAGTCTATGACGAAGATCTGGACGATTTCCGTCCGGCAACCCCCGTTGACCATTTTCCGAAATCCGGGCTTGCCACCGCGCCTGACCTTTCGCTGATGGCAAAGGGCCGCGCGGCTTTCCACGGTCCTTACGGTCTGGGCATCAACCAGCTTATGAAGGGCACCGGCGGCGCGGAATACATCGCTGCTCTGCTGCACGGCTACACCGGCGAAGAGAAAGAGCAGGCGGGTACGACTCTGTACGAGAACAAGTATTTCCCGGGCGGCTGGATCTCGATGGCGCCACCTCTCTACGAGGAAGCGGTCGAGTTCGAGGATGGCCACGCCAACACGGTTGAGGCGATGTCGGAAGACGTCGCAGCCTTCCTGATGTGGGCAGCGGAGCCCAAGCTGGGCGCGCGCAAGCAAGCCGGTTTCGCGGGTGTCTTGTTCCTGACA
>JBFFQZ010000107.1:0-8705 GCA_041573235.1 Sulfitobacter sp.
CAAATTCCAGGCTTTTGTAAAAAAGTCCGGTGACCCGAAGTTGCCAGATTTCAGCGCCAAGGCAAGGTCTTGCTGGCCCACGCTACGCGTCCACGGAACACCGGGATCGATTTCAGGCCCGATTTCCAGCGTCGTCACACCAAGGGATGCCACTACGGCGCCAGATGTCTCGCCGCCGGCGATGAGGAAGCGCGTGAAGCCCGCGTCGCGCAAGGTTTCGGCAATGCCTGCCAGAGTGGCTTCGATCAAGGCTCCCGACTCGTGTTGTCCCATGCGGTTCTGGATCGCTTTCAGGGTTTCGGGATCGGCGCTGGAATAAATCACGGGGATGGCGGCGGGGGGCTGCCCGATTGCCCATTCTGCCGCGGCAGCAACGGTTTGGCGACCGTCTGCGAGGGCCACGGCGTCAAGAGCCAGCGTGGGCATGCCGGCAGCTTTTGCGGCGGCGATCTGGTTGCGGGTCGCCTGAGAGCACGATCCGGCAAGCACGACCCTGCGTCCGTCGCGCGCCGCCATTTTTTCAGGGGCAGGGCGGGGGATGACCTCACCTGCCTTGACGAAATTTTCCGCAAGCCCCAATGCGATACCGGACCCGCCGGTAACAAGCGGCATGTCCGAGCAGGCCGCGCCGATGGTGCGCAAGTCCTCGTCAACCAGAGTGTCGACGATCAGAATACGTTTTCCCGTCGCCCGCTGTGCAGCGAAGGCGGCGCGCACGGCGGGTTCGCCCTGCCAGACCGTGCCAATGTCGATTAACCCGACTGGCAGCGCTGTCTGACGCTCCAGTACGCGGACGAGATTGGCGTCGTGCATCGGGTTAAGTGGATGGTCCTTGAGTGGGCTCTCGGACAAGAGTTCGCTCCCCACAAAAAGGTGCCCTTTGTAGGTTGTCCGCCCGGCAGCAGGAAAAGACGGGCAAGCGATCGTTAGGTCCGCACCCAGTTCCGCCATCAGGGCCTCGGCCACCGGACCAATGTTCCCCTTGTCCGTGGAATCAAAGGTCGAGCAGTATTTGAACAGAATCTGTTGTGCGCCCTCCGCCAACAGCGCGCACGCGGCAGCAAGAGACATGGTCACAGCCTCATTCGCCGGAATAGACCTTGATTTCAAGGCGATAACTACTGCATCCGCGTCTGGAAATGTGGTTCCCTTCGGCGGGACACCCATAACCTGTACCGTACGCAAGCCCTCTCGGGACAGCATAAGGCAAAGATCGGTCGCACCTGTGATGTCGTCTGCAATTGCACCAATCAACACTGTCTTCTTCCTTCTGCCGCCAAAGGAGCCGCCCCCGCTTTCCGGATTTGCTGTCAAAGCAATTCGAACGGAATCTGTCGCTTGGGAGAGTAGCCAGCAGATTCCGTTCGGAAAGTAGGCCTTGCTTTTAGCCTCTGTCTTGAGCATAAATATGCTCATGGCAACGCTATCATTTTTGAAATATCAAGGCAAGAACAAACCAAGTCGCGCTAAAAACTTGAAAAAAGAATTGTAAAATCAAAGGCTCCAGCATGAACAGTAAAACTCACCTGAAAATCTGCGTTATTGGATTGGGGTCTATGGGATTCGGTGTCGCAACCTCGTTGTTGCGGGACGGTTTCGATGTCGTGGGCTTTGATGTGAACGCCGGCGCTATGGCGCGGTTTTCGGCCTCGGGGGGGCAGGTTGCCTCCAGCGCTGTTCAAGCGGCCAATGGGGCCGATGTTGTTATCTGCCTCGTGGTCAATGCGGCGCAGACCGAGGCGGTTCTGTTTGGAGAAGAGCCGGTTGCAGCGATGATGGTGTCAGGCGGCACCATACTGTCCTGCGCCACGATGTCGCCTGATGCTGCGCGCGATTTTGCGGCACAGACCGAAGCCCTGAGCCTCAATTTCATTGACGCACCGGTTAGCGGCGGAGCCGTCCGTGCGGCTGCGGGGGAGTTGACGATCATGGCGTCAGGTGCGCCCGCTGCGTTTGCCCATGCCCGGCCGGTACTGGATTGTATCGCGGCCAAGGTTTATGAATTGGACGATAAGGCCGGCACCGGCGCTGCGTTCAAGATTGTGAACCAACTGCTGGCAGGGGTTCATATCGCTGCGGCTTGCGAGGCGATTACATTTGCCAAGGCGCTGGATCTGGATATTGCAAAGGTTTACGAGGTGATCACCGCATCGGCAGGGAATTCCTGGATGTTCGAGAACCGCGTGCCGCATATTCTGGAAGGCGACTACACCCCGCACAGCGCTGTTAATATCTTTACCAAGGATTTGGGGATCGTATCGGACATTGCGCGGGGTTTGAGTTTTCCAACCCCGATCACATCGACGGCCCTGCAGATGTTCGTGATGACTGCCGCAGCCGGAATGGGGCGAGACGACGACGCCTCTGTCGCGCGAATGATCGCATCCGTGACCGGTCTGGACCTGCCAGGCATGGAGGGCTGAACGTGCCGCATTTTGCCGCCAACCTGACGATGATGTTTAACGAAGTTGCGTTCATGGGCCGCTTTGCGCAGGCCGCAAACGCGGGCTTTGACGCTGTCGAATATTTGTTTCCCTATGCCTTCGATGCCCGTCAGATTTCCGTAGCATTGCAGGCTAACGGTTTGACACAGGCGCTGTTCAACCTGCCGCCGGGCGACTGGGATGCAGGCGATCGCGGGCTGGCCGCGCTGCCAGACCGGCAAGAGGAATTCCGTGCTTCGGTCAAGACTGCCTTGACCTATGCGGCGGCGACTCAGGTGGGTCGCGTGCATATGATGAGCGGTCTGGCGGACAGAAGCGATGCTTTGGCGCGGAAGACCTATCGCGAGTCGATGGCCTATCTGTGCGACGCGGCTGGCGCCGAAGGGCTGGACGTGTTGATCGAACCGATCAACGGGCGCGACATGCCGGGCTATTTCCTGAATGATTTCAATCAGGCAGCGGATATCATCGCCGATTTGGGCGCGCCGAACCTGAAGCTGCAGTTCGACATCTATCACCGCCAGATCATCCACGGCGACGTGCTGACCGGGTTGCGCGAGCTATTGCCGCTCATCGGGCATGTGCAGATCGCGGCCGTGCCGCTTCGGAACGAGCCGGGCACCGGAGAACTGGACGATTTCCGAGTGCTGAAGGAGCTTGACGCCATGGGGTATTCGGGCTTCGTGGGCTGTGAATATCGCCCTGCGGGCGACACAGTCATCGGCCTTGGTTGGATGAACGCGCTGCGCTGATTTGGCCGCGCCCGGAGCCAAGCCCCGGGCGCAACGGTGTTTATTCCACCCCGACATAATCCTTGTGCAACGCCCAGTCTGCCTCTGAGAAGCGGTCTGTGGCGAAGTTGCGCTGGTGCCAGTACGGGTAGATTAGCGGGACGCGGCTGACATCATTCAGGCGTTTCACCTCGTCTTCTGTCAAGGTCAGCCCTACGGCGCCGAAGTTGTCGCGGAATTGTGCCTCGTTTCGTCCGCCGATCACCAGCGATGTGACGCCGGGACGGCCCAGTAGCCAGGCCAACGCGACCTGAGCGGCAGAGACGCCTCGTTCCGCGCCGATTTCGACCAGGACTTCGACGATGTCCCAAAGTTTTTCGACATCACGGATAGGCGGTTCGGTCCAGCCGGCAAACTGGCGCGAGTCTTTGGGCGTTGCCTGTCCGCGCCGGTGTTTTCCAGTAAGAAGGCCTGCTGCAAGCGGGCTCCAGACCAGCATTCCCAAACCTTGATCGACCGAGATCGGCAGCAGTTCGTATTCAGCTTCGCGGGCTTCCAGCGTATAGTGGATCTGCTGCGCGACAAAGCGCGGGCAGCGCTCCCTGTCGCTGACGGCCAGCGATTTCATGATCTGCCAGCCGGAATAGTTCGAACAGCCGATGTAGCGGATTTTACCTTGCTGGACCAGCGTGTCCAGCGCGGCGAGCTTCTCTTCGACCGGGGTCGTGCCGTCCCATTCGTGCATGTAGTAGATATCAATATGATCGGTACGCAGTCGTTTCAGGCTGCGTTCGCATTCACGAATCAGGTGGAAACGCGACACCCCTTCGTCGTTCGGCCCGTCGCCTATGCGCATGCGCGCCTTGGAGTTGATCAGAACCTTGTCACGGCGCCCGTCCAGAACTTCGCCGAGAATTTCTTCGGACATACCGTTCGAGTACATGTTGGCCGTGTCAAACAGGTTCACCCCGTTGTCGATGCACAGATCCACCAGCTTGCGGGCCTCTGCAACGCCTTGTTTGCCTACCATCGCAAACGGGCCACCGCCGCCAAACGTGAAAGTTCCCATTGTAAGGACCGACACCTTGAGGCCACTGCGGCCAAGGGTTCTATATTCCATGATATTCTCCTGTTTTATTGAATGTTCACGATAGGTGGGATCGTATGTATTGCATGCCGAGCTCGGGGCTCGTGAGCACAGGCAGGGTGCCCATTTCGTCTTTTACGGTGTCCAGGGCGCGGGCCATAGACGCTTGGGCCAAGACAATCACGTCAACCTTTGACGCCAGTTCGCGCAGGCTTTGCGCGACCATCGCGTCGTGGCCTGCAACGTCGCCCTGCGCCAGTTTTTCAAACGCGCCGTCGGACAGGCTGCTCGTGATTTCGCAGGTGCGGCCTTGCAGGGCAGCGGTGCGCAGAATCAGGTCGGTGGTTGGGTCGAGGGTGGTCCGCAGCGTGGCGAGAACGCCGATACGCGGCCCGACGCCGACTGCGGCATGCGCCATCCCCTCGTCTATTCGAAACAGGGGAACGGGGCATAGCGCGCGGGTGGCGTCGACGGCAGGACCAAGCGAGGAACAGGTGACGACAACGGCCGTCGCACCCGCGTCAACAGCCGACCAGACCAGCCCTGTCATTCGGCGCATGGTCAGTTGAGACAAGGTTCCCTCGCGGATCGTGGTGCGCAGCAAGCTTTCGTCGAGCATGTTGAATGTCTGCCAGTCCGAAAATTCCTGACCGGCCAGCGCCTCGAATGCGGGAATCAACCCGGCGACGGTGTGGATCATTGCGATGTTGCCGCGAATGGCAGGGTTTGGCCGTGTCATAAGGTATTTCTCCTGGATTATGGCGCTCCGAAGCCGGCGCGACTTGAGACTATCTGGAATAGCAGCGCTGTCATAAATGCTCTGGTCTTATTTGTTTCGCAACTAAAAAGTACATATTATTGCGATAATCTCACTATTTTAGCAAGATATAGCCTGTTCTGGCGTGTTGGAGGGGAATTTCCTGATCGGGCGCCAAAGATTCATGGTTGACAGATTGTTGGTTTTAGCCAATAAATGGCAGCGCTGTCATGGCAAATCGTCAATTCAACGGGACATCCTAACGCCGGGGCCGTTTTTTGGCAGGACGAGACAGCGCAAGTGCCCGTCGCTACCAGGTCGGGTCGGGAGAATGGTTCTGGAGGGCCATTTGCAATTGGAGGAGACCCGCATGTCAATTTCTGACAGCAAACCGGACGTGGAAAGACCAACATCCGGTATCTGGCACAGCGTTTACCAACTTCGTAAGGTGCGTGAAGTGAACGTACTTCTGGCAGTGCTGATCGTGGGATTCCTGATCAGCCTTTATACACCCTACTTTTTGACCACAAATAACCTGATGGGCGTATCGCGTGCGTTTTCGCTGACCGCGATCATGAGTATCGGCATGGTTATGGTGATCATCACCGGCGGTATCGACCTGTCGGTCGGGTCGGCGATGGGGCTGGCGTCGCTGGTTACCGCGATCTGCTTTGATGCGGGGTACTCGACAGGGATCAGTATCGGGGCGGGGTTGGCGGTGGGAGTGACATTCGGTCTGACCAACGGGTTGCTGATCACGGCAATCGGCCTGCCTCCGTTCATCGCTACGCTTGGTACGTTGAGCATCGGACGCGGCATGATGTATATGATCACCCACGGTGTTCCTGTTACGCCGGACACCCCTGAAATCTTTTCGTTCCTGGGGCAGGGCTATGTTGGTCCTGTGCCTGTTCCTGTTGTCATCATGCTGGTGCTGATGTTCCTGTTCGCCCTGATTATGCGGCGGACACGATTTGGCCGCCATGTTTATGCCACGGGCGGGAATGAACATGCTGCACGATTAAGCGGTGTAAAGACGAACCGCGTGAAGCTCACCGTGTACATGTTGTCCTCGACGATTGCCGCGCTTGCCGGGATTATCGGCTTCTCGCGGTATCTTTCGGCGGAACCCGCTTCGGGCTTTGGGTCGGAACTTGACGTGATCGCTGCCGCGGCGATCGGCGGGGCAAGCCTCGCCGGCGGTGTCGGCAGTGTCGCCGGTGCGGTGATCGGCGCGGCGCTGGTCGGCGTTATCGCTAATGGCGTCGTGCTTCTGAATATTAATACCTATGCCCAACAGGCGATTACAGGTGGCGTCATCCTGATCGCTGTCAGCCTGGATGTGCTGCGCAACCGGTTAGCAGGAGGAAATAACTGAGAAGAATGAGCAAGACTCATCGAGCAAGACCAAGACCAAGACAATGCAAACGGTTCCGACTCTGAACAGAGCGGCCAAGGAGGAGAAAGTAATGCGTACCTTTATCAAGGCAGCCCAGGCTGCGATGGTTTTATTGACAATGCAGGCCGGAACACTGGCCCAAGCTCAGGACATCACGGTTGCTGTCGTGCCGAAAGTTGCTGTTCCGTTCTTTGACGACTGTAACACAGGTGCACAAGAGGCAGCTGAAGCTTTGGGCGTCAACTATCAGTGGGTCGTTCCGCAGAACACCCAAGGTGCGACCCAGGTCAAGATCATCGAAGATCTTATAGCACGTCACGTCGATGGTATCGCGATTTCGGTAAACGAGCCGAAATCAGTGGAGGGCGTTATCAAGCAAGCGATGGATGCAGGCATCAAGGTTCTGACCTTTGATAGCGACAGCGCTAACAGCGGCCGCAGCATGTACATCGGCACGATCAATACCCAAGCTGGTGTAACCATGGGTAATTCGATGGCCGATGCGATCGGCGGCAAGGGTAAAATCGCTATTGTCACCGGTCAGTTGGGTGCGTCTAACCTGAACGAGCGGATCGACGGCGTGAAAGAGGCGCTGACCGCTTATCCGGACATCGAGATTGTTGCAGTCGAAGGCACCGAGGATGACCTGGCGAAAGCTGTTTCGGTTACCGAGGCGCTGCTGCGTGCCAACCCTGATCTTTCCGGTGTCTTCGGGATGAGCCAAGTCGGTGGTCCGGCTGTTGCCAAAGTTCTGGCTCAGCAGGAATTTGCCGATTTCCGCGGCAAACTCAAAGTGTTCGCCTTTGACGATCTGCCCGATACCATCAAGGGCGTCAAAGAAGGCTACATCGACGGCATCATGGTTCAGCGCCCGGTCACAATGGGTCGCCTTTCCGTTGAGCATCTTGTTGCCCAAATTCGGGGTGAAGAGACTGAAAGCCAAGATGTTGACACCGGCGTAACCGTCGTAAATGCCAGCAATCTGGACAGCTACACCAAATAAGCAGTCACCGAAGGGGCGGAACGGGTTTGCCGTTCCGCCCCCTTTCCAAGACCGACTTGCAATCCGATGATCGAGGCGTCAATGACCAACTTTCTTGAAATGCACGGCATCTCCAAAACGTTTCCCGGCGTCAAGGCGCTGAACAAGGTCGATTTGAAGCTGGCCCGTGGCGAGGTTCATGTATTGGCCGGGGAAAACGGCGCTGGCAAAAGCACGCTGATGAAGATCATGACCGGTGTCTATCGGGCCGATCCGGGCGGTGTGATCACGGTCGAGGGGCAGGAGGTAGTGATCAAAGACCCGGTGCATGCCAGGTCTCTGGGGATCAACATTATTTATCAGGAACTTGCGGTCGTGAATAACCTGACCGTGGCCGAGAACATCTTTCTTGCACGCGAGCCCGTCGGACGAGGCGGACTGATCGACAGTCGCAAGATGCAAGCAGACGCACGGGCCATTCTGGACGAGCTCGAAGTGAATATCTCGCCCACGTCTCTGGTCGGCGATCTGAGCATCGGCCAAAAACAGATGGTAGAGATCGCGCGGGCTCTATCTTACAAGTCGAAACTGATCATTATGGACGAGCCGACCGCATCGCTGAGCCACCACGAGGCGGAGACGCTGATGAAAATGGTGCGCAAACTCGCGGCGCAGAATATCGGAATCGTCTATATCTCGCACCGTTTGGACGAGATATTTGAAATTGCTGACCGCGTGACAGTGCTGCGCGACGGAGAGACCGTGGACAGCCGGCCTATCGGTGAAATGACCCGCGACATTCTCGTGCGCAAGATGGTTGACCGCGACCTGTCGCAGATGTTCGGAGAACACCATTCCCATGCCACCACCGAGGTGTTGCTGTCGGTTCAGGGGCTCGGTCTGAAGCGGCCCACGGAGCAGGGCGCGCGGGTGTCCGATGTCACCTTTGACCTGCACAAGGGAGAAGTTCTGGGATTTTTTGGGCTGGTTGGATCGGGCCGGACCGAAATCATGGAAATGATATTCGGCAGCCGTCCTTATATGGGAGAGATCCAGATCGACGGTCAGGCCGTTTCCATCCATGCGCCGTCTCAGGCCATCGATATGGGGATCGGCTTCGTGACCGAGGACCGCAAGGAGCTGGGGCTGGTCCTTGGCATGTCGGTGCGCGAGAATTTCAGCCTGACGCATCTGTCGGACTACTGTACGCTGGATGTTGTCAACCGCAAGCGCGAGACAAATGCCTGCCAGACTTTCATAAAATCGCTGGGAATTAAAACACCGTCGCCGGAACAGCAGGTGCTG